>NZ_CP022203.1:8760000-8973512 GCF_002305895.1 Corallococcus macrosporus DSM 14697 | reverse complement strand
AAAACCGCCGTGGCCTCAAGGGGTTTTCCCAACACGGTGGATCCGCAACGGGCATGCCAGCCCGGGCCCGTTGTGGATCATCCCCGCCCCTACCCCAAGCACTGGGGGCACCTCTGGGCGTGTTCACTGAAAGTGAATGTCCCGGAGGTGTCCCCCGCGCCCGTCACGTCCCGAGCAGGCCGCGGATGCGCATGTGGAGCTGCGCGTCGGCCGCGTCCTGGGTGAGCAGGTGCTGGAGGAGCTGGCGCACCTCGGGGGCGCGCTGGACGTAGGGCTCCACCACCGACACCAGGGTGTGGTGGTTCTCCACGGGGACGTTGCCCGCGAGCGCCAGGTCCCGCAGGTGCCGCAGGGCGGCGTCGTCCAGGGGGCGGCGGCCCAGCGCCGTCAGGGCGGAGGACTGCACGGGGGCCTGGGCGTCCTGGGTCAGGGTGAGGAGCGAGCGCAGGGCCTGGGGCGTCTGAACCTTGCGCAGCGCGCGGGCCGAGGCGCGGCGGACCTGCGCGTCCGGGTCCTGGGTGTACCGGGTGATGGCGTCCACCTGCGACTCCAGGCCCGCGTTGCCCAGCGCGAGCAGCAGGTGGGCCCTGGACTCGGGGGTGCGCGCGGCGTGCAGCTCGGACTCCAGCCGCTGGACGGCGGCCAGGGCCTCCCCGTCCTGCTGCTGCCGGTAGAGGGCGCCCGCGGTGGCGCCCAGGGCGTAGGAGGTGGCCACGCGCGTGTCGTCACGGGCCGTGAGGTGGGCGCGCTCGATGAAGCGCACCGTGTCCGGCGTGGGGCTCGTCAACAGCGACAGGCGGCTGAGCAGCATGCCGTAGGCGGGCTCGGCCAGCGCCTGGGGGCTGGACAGGGCGCGCACCAGCGCCGCCTGCGCGTCCGGCGTGCCCGCGCCCGCCAGCAAATCCAGCACCAGCGCCCGGCCGCGCGGCTTCAGGGTGGAGCGCTGGAAGAAGTCGGCCAGCCGCGCGCACAGCTCGGGCTGCTGCTCCAGCAGGCCCGTGGCCTGGAGGAGGAAGTGGTTGTGCTCCGGGAAGGTGCCGCCGTTGGCGTACTGCTCCATCAGCGCGAAGAAGCGCTCCGGGGTGAGGCCATCCACCTGCTGCGCCAGCATCCGCTCCTGCACGCGGGCGTCCGTCACCAGCTCGCCCGGCGCCAGCCGTTGGAGCGCCACGTCCGCGGGCGCCTGGGCCACGGTGAAGCGCCCCCGCGCGCCGGGCTCCAGGCGGAGCTGGACGTGTGCGGTGGCGGTGGGCTCGCCGCCGCCGGCCGGGCGGCGCAGCACGCGCTCCTCACCCACGAGGCGCTCCAGGACGCCGCCGGCGTCCAGCGTCACCTCGAAGCGCGAGTCCACCTCCACGGCGCCGCCCCCGGTGCCCAGGCCGCGCGGCGCCGGGTAGGCCAGGCGCCGCTTGAGGAAGCGCGCGGGCAGGGCGTCTCCGTCCAGCCGCGTGTACTCGGCGCGCGCCCCGCCCCGCGACGTCGTCTCGTCCACCTGGAAGGTGTCGCCCTCGCGCAGCGCCCACTGGAGCTCGCCGGCCAGGGCCTGCACGGTGTTCTTGAAGAGGGACGGGTCCGCCTCCTGGAAGGCGACGGCGCGCAGGGTGCCGTCGGCGTCCAGCTCCAGCAGGGCCTCGCGGCCGGCGAAGGTGGCCTGCACGGCCGCGGCGTCCGGCAGCAGCGCGTGGCCGAACAGCTCCAGCGCGTGCGTGCGGAGGTTCTCCAGGCTCAGCCCCACGCGCAGGGCGGTGCCCTGGGCGGGGAGGCCGCGCAGGACCAGGTCTCCGACGAAGTGGGCCTGGCCCGCCATGGCGGCGCCGCCCTGCCGCGCGCCCGCCAGGCGCACCTCGGTGCGGGCCGTGTACTCCAGGTGGTACGTCCGGCGCTCCCCCACCGGGAAGCGGAGGTGGAGGGGCGTCGCCGCGGGAGACGCCCCGGTGACGGGGGCCTGGGCCAGGTGGAGCCAGGTGGCTCCCAGGAGCAGCAGTGCCAGCAGGGCACCGCCAGTGATGACCTTGCGTGTGTTCATGGGGCGTCTCCAGCGGGTGGGCTACAGCAGCGAGCGGAGGTCCACGAGGTCGACGTTGAAGGCGTGGTCGAACAGCGTCACGTCCTCCTTGATGCCGTTCCAGCTCACCAGCGTCTGCTCGAACTCGGACTCGAAGGGCCAGATGCCCACCTCCACGTAGGCGGAGATGCGGCCGGCCAGGAAGGTGAAGCGCAGGTGCGAGTCACCCTCCATGCGCAGCTTCAGCCTGCCGCCGGAGGACGTCAGCCAGGCGCTGGCGTCCAGCGGGACGGCGGCGTGGACCAACTGGAGGCGCCCCTTCACGCCGGCCTCGATGATGAAGAGGTCGACGCCCGCGTACAGCTCTCCGTCCACCCGGGCGAAGGGCTCCACGTGTCCGGCGACGCCCAGGCTCGTCACGCTGCACTCCGTGGTGCCCGTCACCTTGTGCTCCGCCGTCAGCCGGTAGTCGAGCCCCACCACGCCGGCCACCCTGGCGCCGAGCGTCACGGGGACCACCACGATGACGAAGGTGGTCTGGGCGTTCACCAGCGTGGCGGACTTCTCCTGCTTGCCGGACACGATGTTGAACTGGCCCAGCGTCAGGTCGCGGTGCACGTCCACCAGCGGCACGGTGTTGTCGAGCACGTCCAGGTCGATGTCCGCGCGCTTCTGCGTCACCTGCGTCTGGGCGTGGATGAGGTGGGCGCTCATGCCCAGGGCGCTGCCGGTGGCGTCGAAGCTGCCCGTCACCTCCGGGGAGAGGCCGCAGTCGGGCGTGTGCTTCACGTTGTTGAGGGCGACGGCCACCTGGTAGTTCGCGGTGGCGCCGAAGGTGTCGTTGCCCAGGCTGTAGCTGTCACCGGACTCCCACCGCAGGCGGGGCTGCGCCGTCTTCGGGTCCAGCATGGTGCCCACCGAGGCGGACAGGGCGCGCAGGTACTGGTCGCGGCGGGTGAAGTACGTCTCCAGCCGCGAGGGGCTCGTCGTGTAGTCCTGCGCGGGGAAGTTGACGGCGCCGTGGACCAGGGCCTTCGCCTTGAGGTCGGCGAAGTCGTCGCGGGTGTAGCGCGCGCACTTCTGGAAGTCCTGCTCGCGGGCGCCCTGGTACAGGTTCATCACGCGCCGGGCGAAGCGCTTGGGGGACCAGTCACAGGGGGCGGGCATCTTGCCCGTCTGGAAGGCGAGGCAGCCGCGCGCCTGGGCCTGCTGGAGCGCCGCCTCGATGACGTCATCCAGCGCGGCCAGCTCGTAGGCGCGGGTGATGATGGGGTCCTGGGGCTCGTCGCCCGTCAGGTGGCTGGGCGTGTCCGTGGCGGGGGCCTGGAGCATCCCCGGAATCGGGCGGAAGCGCAGGGCCAGCTCCGCCTGGATGGCGGCCACCCGGTCCTTGCGCTGCTGGATGAGCGCGGCGAAGTCCTCCTGGAGTTGGTCCAGCGCGTAGAGCTTTTCGTCCAGGACCGAGGCGTTGCGCGTGCTCATGCCGCGGTGCCACGCCCAGCTCTCGTTGTAGTAGCTGGCGCCCTGGGACAGGGTGGTCCGCATCGCGGTGGGCAGGACGGTGCCGTAGAGGTTCAGGTCGCGGTGCAGGTCCTTGAGCTCGATGATGGCCCCGCCCATGATGCCCGGCAGCGGCACCACGCGGTCCCGGCTGCTGGCGCTGATGAGGACCTTGCCCTGGGCCGGGGCGGGCACGGTGAAGAACTCGTTCTTCGGCGCGCCGGAGGGGAACTGGATGGCGGGCTGGATGGGCGTGCCGTCCTTGCCGCGCTGCACCGGGTCTTGAATCGCGCGCGTGCCAATGGCGGTGGCGGGGACGGCGCCGCCGGCGGGCGCCACGGCGAAGGCGAGCGAATGGATGCGGCGGTAGTCGGTGCCGAGCGCGGCGGTGGCGAACTCGAAGACGCTGTAGTCGTAGTACTTCTCGTGCACGTACTCCTGGCAGGAGTCGATGGTGGTGCCGCTGTTGTCCCAGCCGACGAGCTGGAGCGCGCGCAGGAACTTGATCCACCCGGCGGACTGGGACGTGGCCGGGAAGTAGGTCTGGTCGCGGTGCGAGGTGCCCAGCAGGAAGCCGGCGAGCCCGCTCATGCTGCGCCCGTTCGCGTCCTCTTCGATGTAGGCCACCGGCTTGGTGGCGCTGTCCGGCTCCACCGTCTGGCCGCTCGCGTTGCGCGTGACGGGCACCAGCACGGTGCGCTCGGGCAGGCTGGCCGCGGCGTCCAGCGCGGCGTCGCGCACCAGGAGGTTGCAGGCGGCGTCCGGGTTCGTCCTCGCCGCCTGCCGCGCCACCTGGGCGCAGAAGGTGGCGCCGCTCTGGCAGTCCTGCAGCGTGGGGACATAGCCCACGCAGAGGTTGTAGATGGGCGGCGTGGGGAGGGTGGGGAGTGGCGTGAAGGCCAGGGCGGGCGCCGCGGACATGACGAGTCCGAGCACGGCGACCTGGGGTCGCGTGAGTGACATGAACAACACCTTCCGTGTGGGTTTCGCGGAGAACGGTGCTGTCGGAGTTCCTTCGCCAGAAAAAAATGGTGTTGCTGGACGGGTGCGGGGGGCCCCAGGGGACTCTCAAGTGCTGAGAGTCCAAGGGGGCCTGGGGTGCCTGCCTGGTGGGCCCGGGAGAAAAACCACCGGGGAAACAGACGTCCGCGCGCTTCGCGATTAAACTGCCGCCGCCGTGCGTTGGGCGGTGGTTGGCACCGTCAGTATCCGCCAAGCCCTCACTGTCCCACCCAGATCCAGCCCATCAGGCCGGTTCAGCGGGACTCCAGGGTGTGCCAGGGTGATCCACTCGACCTTACCCAGTTTTTCCAGACGCTTGGAAACGCACTTTTCCCCTGGAAAGACGGGTACTTACGCGCGCAACAGCCGCTGAATGGTGGATGTGCGCAGGGTCCCTACGTTGGGCCAAAACCGGCCCTGAAGCGAGAGGCCAAACCCGCCTAGAGGCTCCCTCGGCAGAGGTATGGCTCGTTCACCGTGACTGGGTGTAAGGCCCTCCGCCAGTGGCCTGCTTCACCCCTCTTTACGGAGGCCATGCTGCTATGGCGGACGCACCGCAGAGCGCGTTGGTCCGGCACCTGGCTGCCTTGGGCATTACGCCCGAGGACGTTGCAGGCGGCGGTGGCGTTGCTGGCGGCCCACAGCCTGCGGGCAGACGGAGGCGCTGGACCTGCGGCGGGGCAGTGTCGGCCTGCTGGCCAGTTCCGTCGGCCCATTGCCCAGCGCGCAGAAAGGTATCCGCTGCACGAGCCCCGTCTGGAGGGGATGAGCCGGAGCGCGCAAGGTGGCGCGCATGGCGAATGCGGAGCTGTGGAAGAAGCGAGTGGAGGAGTGGCGCACCAGTGGGCTGAGCGCGGAGGAGTACTGCCGTGGGAAGGAGTTCACGCCCAGCCCGCTGTACCGGTGGTCGAGTCGGCTGGCGAAGGCGGGGCGTGGAGAAGCGGAGGCGGCGGTGCCGCTGGTGAGGCTGGTTACTTCCCCGGCCCGCGAGGAAGCCGCACCTGGTGCAGGACTCGTCGTCATTGAGGCGCACGGGGCGCGGGTGCTGGTGCCCGCGGGGGCGGACGTGGCGACGGTAGGCGTGGCGCTGGCGGCGCTGGGTACGGCGAGCCGGGGCGGGCCGCGATGATTCCGCACGGCGTCGAAATCTTCCTGGGCCTGGAGCCGATTGACTTGCGCTGGGGCTTCGAGCGGCTGTCTGGGTTGGTGGAGGAGAGGCTGGGACGCAAGCCTCGCAGCGGCGCCCTCTTCGTCTTCTTCGGCAAGCGGCGCACGGCGCTGAAGGTACTCTTCTACGACGGCACGGGGCTGTGCCTCTTCTACAAGCGGCTGGACACCGGCTGCTTCCAGGTGCCGCGAGGGTTGGAGGAAGGCGCTACCAGCCTGGCGGTGGAGGAGCACGTGCTGGAGGAGTTGCTGGACGGGCTGCGCGTGGAGGCGCCCAGGCGGGGCCCTCGCCCACATTGAGAGGAGCCAGGCGCACCACCGCGCGGGGGCACCAGGTGGGTGTCGACAGCGCGGTGGTGAGTGGTTACAAGGCCGCGGTGTCCACGCACGAGTCTCCCATTTCCGCGCAGGCGCGCATCGCCGAGCTCGAGGCGCTGTTGAGCGCCGAGAGGCAGCGCGCCGCGCAGTTGGAGAGGGAGCGGGACGTGCTGAAAGCCTCGCACGAGAGGCTGCGGCTGGAGTTGGAGTTACTCAAGCGCCGCCTCTTCATGGCCAAGGCGGAGCGGGTGGACACCCAGCAGTTGGAGTTGGAATTCGCCCAGAAGCTGCGCGCCCTGGAAGAGGTGGCCGGCACACTGGGCATGGCCTCGGCGGAGGCGTCAGGCGGCGCGGGGGCGAAGCAGAAGTCCAAGCCCAAGGGCCGGCGGGACTTGAAGAGTCTGCCGCTGGAAGAGAGGCGGGTGGTGATTGCGGACCCTCTCTTCGACGAGCTGGTGGCCCAGGGGAAGGCGGAGAAAATCGGCTTCGAGGAGAGCTGCAAGCTGGCCTGGCAGCGCGGCGGTATGCGGCGCCTCGTCATCGCCCGGGTGAAGTACCGCACGGTGGGGGCCGACGGGGAGGCCACGCTGGCCTCGGCCATGGCGCCCAAGGAAGTCTTCTTCCGCTGCCTGGCGGCGCCCTCGCTGCTGGCCCACCTGGCCACCGAGAAGTACTGCGACGGGCTGCCGTTGTTCCGCATGGAGAAGCGCCTGGCCCGCGACGGCGTGGCGGTGGACAGGGGGACGATGGCGCGGTGGCTGGAGGACATGGGCGCCACCCTGGGCACCACCGTGGTGGCCGCCATGCGCGAGGAGGCGCTGGCCACCGCCTTCTGCATCGCCACCGACGCCACGGGCGTGGCGGTGCAGCCGGCCCCCGCCGAGGGGCCTCGCCAGGCGTGCCGACGCGGCCACTACTTCGTCCAGGTAGTCGACAGGGACGCCGTCTTCTTCGAGTACACGCCGAAGGAGACGAGCGCCGCGGTGCTGGAGCTCTTCAAGGGCTTCAAGGGCTACGTGCAGGCCGACGCCAAGAGCGTCTACAACGCCCTCTTCCGTCCCGCCGAGGACGCGCCCGCTGACGGCGAGGAGGGGGTGTGTCAGGAGGTGGCGTGCTGGGCGCACTGCCGCCGGGGCTTCTGGGAGGCGGCGACGGCCAAGGACGTCATCGCCAGGGAGGGGCTGGCGCGCATCAGTCGCCTCTTCCAGTTGGAAGCGACATGGAGGGACAAGCCCCCGGAGGAGATTCACCGGCTGAGGCATGCCCACCTGCGTGCGCACGTGGACGCCTTCTTCGTCTGGGCCCAGGAGGAGTACGAGAAGGTGCGGGAGCAGCGCGGCCTCTTGCGCCGGGCCCTCGGTTACGCCGTGCGCCAGCGCGAGGCGCTGCGCTGCTTCCTCGACGACGGACGGCTGCTGCTTGAGAACAACCGCTCCGAGAGAGAATTGAGAAGGATTGCCGTCGGACGCAAGGCCTGGCTCTTCGTCGGGAGCGATGACCATGCCGAGCGCGCCGGCCACCTCTTCACCCTCATCGCCACCGCGCGACTGCACGGACTCGAGCCCGAGACCTACCTGCGCGACATCCTGCGCGTGCTGGCCCACTGGCCCCACCAGCGCTACCTCGAGCTCGCTCCCAAGTACTGGGCCGCTACGCGCGCTCGCCTCCTCCCCTCCGAACTCGACGCCGAGGTGGGCGAACTCACCGTCCCGGCGCCGGTTGCGGCCTCGCCCGAAGAGCAGTCGTCGCCGCGCTGAAAGCGTCCCATTCACGCCGCCAGCATGCGGCGTCCGTCCGGCCTACGGAAGACGGGGCTCGTGCAGCGCATACGTACGTCGCGCTCGACGAGCTTTTTCTTGCGACGCGCGGCCTCGCGAAGCGCAGTGGTCGCGAGCCGGTCGATGTCGCGGTGAGCGCCGGAGGCGGCCTCGTGGAGCATCGCCATCGCGTCAGAGGCGAAGAGTTCTCGCTCGCAGCCCGCATTCTTCAGGCGCAGGCGGAGGTACTCCGCGGTGTCATCGGTGTTGCCGCGCACGCTATTTGAGGGACGGACGCCTGCTCTCGCGCACACTGGTTGAGGGACTCCCGAGGAGAGGCTCCGTAAATGCCATCACAGAGCCGGACCACCAGAAATCTCGCTCGTGATGGGACCCAAGCCATTGACGCGACAGCAGATTCCGCGAGAAGCGGAACTGATTGCTCCCATCCTGCGGTTCTCCGGTCGAGTCAGGGCTGCCCGAAGGGCACCGCCGGAGGCGGCCAAGGCCTTGACGCGACTGGGGAACCGTAGTCCCGAGGCCATCAACCAAGCGGCTCACCGGACCATCAACAAAGGTGCGCGGCAACAATCGGGATGAAGCGCGTCGATGGTGAGCCGGCGTGCGAGTCGGGAGGCGAGGCTGCGGTTACGGCGCATCGCGAGCCGCGAGTCGAGCTCGGGCAGGCCGACGAGGATGAGGGAGAGGAGCGCCTTCGAGTCCCACTGGTAGTTCAGGAGGATGTGGAGGTGGTCGAGCACGTCCTGGTGGAGCAGGTGCGCCTCGTCGAGGAGGAAGACGGGGTGGACGCGCTCGCGACCGAGTTCCTCCACGTGGCTGGAGACGGCGTAGAAGACAGCGGCGGCGGTGGCGGACGGCGTGAGGCCGAGGGCGAGACACAGCTGGCGGTAGAAGTCGCGGCGGCCCAGCGTGGCGTTATGACAGTAGGTGAGGCGGAAGCCCGCCTGGGGTAGCACTACTGCGTCAGGGGCCCGAGGGGTGGACGGGGAGGCCGAGCAGGCGACGAGAGGTGCGGTGCTGGTTGGCGCGGTGGCAGGTGGGACAGCGCGGCATCCAGGTGGCAATCACCCGCGCCATCGCGAGTCGTGCGGTGATGAAGCTGTCGTGGAAGTGGCGCTCAGGCCGAGAGGGGCTGCGCGTGGGCTTCAGCCGCCCTTCGGGCCGAGGGGGGAAAACGCCGCGTGCGTTCGGCCACGAGGAAAGCGTAGCAGCACAGCGCGACGGAGACGTGGTGATGCCAGCCGGGGTAGCGGCGGCCTTCGTAATGGTCCAGCCCCAACTCCCCCTTGAGGTCTTCGTAGACGCGCTCGGTTCTCCATCGCTGCATCACTAGGCGGATGAGCTGCCGCTTCGTTCGTCCTTCTGGCAGGGAAATCAGGAAGTAGTTGGCGGGCTCGGGCTCGCCGTCTCGCCATTCAATGAGCAACGTCAGGGGCTCCTGCTCGCGCTGGGGGACGCCCGCGGCGACGACGCGGCGCAGGGCAAAGCGTGCTGACAAGGCGTCTTGCGTGCCCTGGCGCCAGGTGCACCGTCGGAAGCCGCCTCGTTCATGAATGCGCCAGGCCAGGTCTGAAACGCTTTGCGCGTCCTTTCGAGGACGGCCCTTCGCGTCCAGGAGGCGGACGCCCGTTTGCGCAGCCACCGCGACGGCGTAATGCAAGCCCAGCGCGCGAAGGCGCGCACGGAAGTCGCTGGAGTTGCCGTAGGCGCTGTCCGCCAGGAGGACTCCTGGCGCCACGCCGTCCTCCACGGCCCGCTCAATCATTCGCAGCGCCAGTTGAGGCTTGGTTTGGAAGGAAACCTCGGCGGGAATTCGGGCCTCGCGGCGGCGCGCCTCGTCGTTGGCCCAGCACTCAGGGAGGTACAGCTCGAAGTCGAGGGGCAGGTGCTCGGTACGCGTGGCCACGCTGAGGCTGACGCCAATCTGGCAGTTGGCCACCTTCCCCGCCGAGCCGGTGTACTGCCGCTGGACACCCACCGAGTGCTTGCCCTGCTTGAGGAAGCCCGTGTCGTCCACAATCCACGCCTCCACCGACTCCCGCCGCGTCATCGCCTCCAGCGCGTACCGCGCCGCCTGGCGCCGCACCTCCCGGTCGCTCCACCTCGAGTCCACCGCGAAGTGCAACAGTCGCTGGTGCATGGCATCCACCCGCTCGGGGTCCGGACACGCCCGGGCGGCGATGGGCTCCACGCTCTTGCGCTCCCCCTCGCCCAGCAGGCCCATGGCGTAGAGGGCGAACGAGCCGCGTCGGCTCTCCTCGCCCAGCACCTCGCCAATTTGCTGGAAGTACCTCTCAAGCCGCTGCACCGCAGCGGCGTTCATGAAGGTGTCCATATCTCCTTCATGAGTGGGGCCGCTGGTGGCAGATGCAACCATGACCTGCCAGCCCAGCCCTCCATCACCCACTCCCCCTTCGGCCTACCCCTGACGCAGTAGTGGTAGCCGGTGGCGGAGCGCGCGCAGGACGCATGTCTTGCCGACGCCGGGCTCTCCCACCAGCATGACGCTCTGCCGCTCGCGCACGGCTTCGCAGAGTTCCTCGACGAGGCTCGTCTTGGAGGCCGGCAGCCAGAGGTCCGCGTCGGCAATCTCCTTGGAGAAGGGCGCCTCGGAGAAGCCGAAGTGGGTGACGTAGGCGGGCGTCATGACTCACCTGCATCGCGATGCCGAGGAGGACGCCCGACGGCGCGGTCGAGGAGAGTGAGGGGCGGGTCAAACGCGGGGTGTGGCCGGTACGTCTCGTCGTGGACGGGAGGCCGACGCAGCGGCCTCTTGCGGCGCGCGTTCCTCACCGCGTCGACTGGGTGGAGGGTGTAGCGCTTGCCCTCGAATTCGGCCCAGGGAGCCTCCCCCAGGTCGACAAGGCAGCGGCACAGGTGCACGAGGCGCCCGGCGAGGTGGCCTGCGTCGAGCTCGTAGTCGGCACCATCGACAGCGACGGTGGTGTCGCGCCGCACGCGTCGGCGGGTACGGGTGGTGAGGGCGTCGCGCAGCTTCGCTTCGTCGAAGCCATCGGGCGCCCGGGGCGCGGCCTCGAAGACGGTTTTCGGTGTCGCGCCCATGAGGGCAGCATGCGAGGTGACGTGGTAGTGCGCGTCGAGGAATGCGCAGAGGCGGACATTGACGTCGTGCAGCGAGGCGACGGGCCCGAGGAAGTCGAGGCAGCCCTCGCGCAGCGTGCGCCAGAAGCGCTCCATCTTCCCGCGGGCGGGGGCATCGTAGGGCCGCGCGTGCAAGAGCGACGTGCCGATGCGAGCGCACGCGGTGGCGAGCGTCTCGCCCCGGTACGTGGCGCCATTGTCCAGGTAGAGAGCGTCCGGTGGACCGTGCTTGCGCAGGGCGCGCACCATGAGGCCCAGCATGTCCACCTCGCGCTCGGTGTGGTGGGCCTCCAACGCCACGACGTACCGACTCGCGTCGTCCAGCAGCGCGTGGATGCGCAAGGGCAGCGACTTGCCCCCGACGGTGAGTCCAGGCCCGTGACACACGTCCGCGTGCCACAGGGCCATGGGGCGCTCGGCCTGCCAGCGCAGGCGCGTCTTCGTGCCGCTGCCGTCGCGCATCCCGACGCGGTCGAGTCCTGCTTCCGCGAAGAGGCGGCGCACTGTCGTCGCCGAGACGGCGTCCTTCTCGAGCCGGCCATCGGTGACGAGCGTGCGCAGGATGAGCGTCACCGCCGCGGACGGGTACTCCCGCCGGATGTCGAGCAGCAGCTCGCGCTGGGCCGCCGAGAGCTGCTGGGCGCGGCCCTTGTCGCTGCGGTCGCGCGGGGCGAGGCCTGAGAGGCCGCGCTTCTTGTACGCGTAGTACCAGCGCTCGAGCGTGGCCTCCGAGTAGCAGTGGCTCACCTTGGCGCCCGGCGGCACGAAGCGCTGCTGGGCGAGGGACTCGAGCGCCGAGGCGAGTTGGCCTCGGTCCATCTGCGCCTGGGTGAGGACGCCGATGACTCCGTGGCGAAACACCGCCACCGCCTCGGCGTGGGACTTCGGAGTGAGGCTCTTCATTTTGCGCGGACTTCCCCTACCGCCCCCTCATCCCGGCATGGGCCTCTTGGGAGCGCAGACGCCTACCGTCCCGCCGGAGGCAGGTCTTCGAGGACGGGGCGTGTCGGGTGGGACGGACTTCTGCGCGGGGGGAGCCGATGGCCGCGGAGCAAGCCCCTCAGTGAGCGCGCTCGGCTCCCCGGAACGAACAAGCGGCCAGCGAGGGCGGTCCCGTCGCCGCGAGCGCAAAGGCGGCGACTGTCGTCGCCGCTCGTGCGGCCACCGCTCGCGCCGTCCAGTCCGCGGGCGCCGGCCGCACGCAGCACAGGAGCGTCCCGTGTCTGGCCTCCCCCGCCCAGCGGAAGAGGGCATCCCAGCGCCCAGCGCTCCCTGGCCCCACCACGTCCCACGGACTCACGCGTCTGCGTACCGCCGCCGCCGACAGCGACTCAAGGCCCCACAGGGCCAGCGCCCAGGCGATGGCCGCGAGCGAATACAGCTTCCTGCCCAGTACCTCCGCGGGCACTACCGTCTGCGTCACGCCGCACGCACGGCAGCGGTAGCGGCGCACGCGCAACTCCACGAGCACGGGCGGCGCGCCAGCGTCCAGCGGACCGCGCACCTGGCGGCTCCGGCTGCCATGCCCATGAAGCCCCAGGGGTGCTCCCACAGGGCGGCTCGCTGCGCCGCAAGCGGCGCAGCGAGCCGGACGTACCGACGACACGGACGGCATCTGTGCCGCCCAGGACTTGACGCCGACGCGCGTCCGTACGACTCCTTGGGTGCCTCGCTTCTCTCTCACACGTCGAGCGGGGCGCCCGACCTGTGAGCGTGTTGGCGCACGCTCCAGGTCACCTTTCTCCCACGCGAGATGGCGAACACCGCCGCGCCCCGTCCTCTCAGAGCCCCGCGGATTACCTCACGCAGCGTGGCGCGCCAGAATCCGGCTCGTTGCTGGACTCTGCGTGGCCTGCAACATCCCTTCCCGGCAACCAATGCGCTCGTCGCGACCGAGATCTCCATCAACTACTTCGCTCAGCAACAGCAGGTGAGGACGTGACGGTACGAATCGCGCGAGGAACGCTCACCACCCTCACCTTCGATTCGAACCTCGGCATGAAGGGCGTGCAGCTCGGAGGACGTGAGTCGCACTTCGAGCGAGTTGATGAGAACGAGAGGTTGGTCTCCTTCAAGCCGAAGGTCGACCTGGTGCCTGGGGAGCGGCTACTGCTCACCGTGCGCTTTGCGGATGGCGCTGCTCCGTCAGAAGTCACGTTCGAGCTCATCGCTGCCGAGGGGGAAGCGGATGCATCTGTAGAGGTGGTCCGCCGGACACGTTCCGTTGAGGCACTCCAGGTGGAATTGCGCGAGCTGCGGGCAAAGTACGCGGCGCTGCGAGACAGCAGTGGCAACGGGGGCCCAGAGGGAATGGTCCTTTCCGGTTGGCTCACTCAGGACATTCGGGTCCGGCGATTTGACGCGCGCGTTCCACCCGACAATTCGAGCGGCCTCAAGGTTGAGGATGGCGTGGGCTACCGCACCGGCAAGTGGGCGCTGGTGGCTGTTCGACTTCGCAGCCAATTGGGCACACGCCGCTGGACGCTGGGGGAAGTGAAGCTGTCGTCCGTCCGCGGAGCACCTGTGAAGGTGCTTTCGGTGCGCATGGACAGGCCGCAATTGGCGCCTGGCGAGGAAGGGCTCCTCCTTGTGCGCACCGAGGCCCCCTGGTGGGAACTGGGCGAGGAACTACGTCTCGAGCTGAAGGACAAGGAGGGCAGCGGCCCGCTGCCCTTGAGCGGAGTGGTTTTCTGACCGCGCCGCATGCGGCGCAGGGGCGTTGGCTATGGCGACGATTCCTATTCATCCCGACCAACTCGTGCCCGGAAGCCGCGTTGGTCCGTGGCGCGTCGTGGAGCCACTGGGAGCTGGCGGTTTTGGCCGCGTCTTCAAGGTGGAGCGCGAAGAGCAGCCAGGGCGGACCTACGCGCTGAAGGTCGCGCTACGACCTTCCAGCGCTCATGTTCCGGAAGAGGAGAACGTGGAGGAGCGGATGTCCCGCGAGGTGGCCATTCACATGGCCTACAACACGGGTCTGAAGGTTCATGCTGTCGACCACTGGCCCATCCTCAGTGGTTTCCTCTACTTCGTCACGGACTACGTCGAGGGAGAGACGTTCCACGAGTGGCGCTGGCGCACCGAGCCTTCTGCTGCGCGACTGCTCACCGTCTTCACGGAGGTGGTGCGTCAAGTCAGCGCTCTTCACCAGCGTGGGGTGTGCCACCGCGACTTGAAGAGCGACAACATCCTCATCCGCGCAGAGGGCGAACTGCCGCTCGTCTTCGACTATGGAGTGGCCCGACTGCCGGGCATGGCGACGTTGACGGTGGGGGTGCCGCCAACCTCGCCGTACCTACTCCCTCCCGAGTGCGTGACCTTCTTGGGGAAGGAAACCTGGAAGCAGGGCGCCCACTTCGACCCAGGAGTACCTGGCGACCTTTACGCGCTTGGGATGCTGCTCTTCGAGGCGCTCACCGATGGCTACGCCTTCCATCCGAAGCTGCCGTACGACTTGCTGGTGGTGGCCATCGCAACGCGGGTGCCGGCCGCACCACACGTCCTCAACCCGAAGGTTCCGCGGGTGTTGAGCGACATCACCATGCGCCTGCTGGAGAAACGTCCTGAGGCACGCTATCCCAGCGCCGAGGCGTTGCTTCAGGCCCTTTGGGATGCTGCCAAGGAGCGAAAGTTCCCTGAGTGGCAGGTATCCCTGGCACTGCCGCCACCAGATGAACATGACGACGAGTCCGGAACGGACGCTGAACAGCCTGAGGGCCCTACCTCGGTTGCGCACCCCCAAGTTGCCGAGGTGCCGTCCGCAGTCGAAGGCGTGGAACTGGTAGCAGAGGCGGATGAGCTGGGCCACGCGGCGGTGGGTACCCCCAACGTCCGACTGAAGAAGGAGACTGGTGGCGTTTCCGCGGAAGCTCCGGTCCGCGCACGGTGGCGTTTTGTGCTGTGGTCTTCGTGCTCCCTGCTGGTGCTCTCCCTGTCCTTATGGCTGGGACTGAGCACACTTGCGACTCCACCGGATAAAGGAAGCCCGCACGTGCCCACCGCCACCCCTGACTCCCCTCTGACTTCGCTGCGCTCTGGCCCATCCAAGTTCCTGGCAGCAATGCTCTGCGCTGTGGCTGGACTGGCTTGCCCTTCATCGCAGGTCCGACCTGAGCCCGCTGAATGCCCGGAGGAGGCCCGCGAGGCCATGTTCCGCCTTCTGGGCGTGGACACCACGAAGGGGCTCAAGGCCGTCATCGACGTCAACCAGCCCGGAGACCAGAGTCAGCTCGGTACGTACACGGGCGGGAGCGTAGTGGGCCGAATCACGGGTTACTCGTGGGCGGACCCGTCCTTGCCCGACGGGACCCTTCTGTACGGGCGGCTCTGGACGGGGCTCGTGGACGAGTACGGCCGCCCTGCTGCCATGGCTCGTTACTCCGAGGCGAAGTTGCCGAATGGGCGTACTTTCCCTGTCTGCATCGTCGCCGGCAACCCCGATGGTCGAGTCCGGACGCAGCCAAGCTCCAACTCGGATACGGTTGTCTTGCCCCGGGAACTGCCTGTCAGTGCCGTGGAGCGGTGGCCATGATGGCTGGTCCCTGGCCGCGACTCAGCACACGTGAAGTTGCCGGCCAGAGGGTGATCAGCGGGATGTGGAGATGGCGCTTGGCTGATGCCCAATCGTGAGGTTGGCCCCCCGCCTGGTGGCCGCCAAGAAAAACCGCCGGAGAAGCAGACGCCCGCGCGCTTCGCGATTAAACTGCCGCCGCCGTGCGTTGGGCGGTGGTTGGCACCGTCAGTATCCGCCAGGCCCTCATTGTCCTACCTCGGGCCGGCCCACGGGCCTCCCGGCGGGGACTCCAGGGTGTGCCAGGGTGATCCAACGTTGACTTACCCTGGAAATGGGGGTACGGACCCGCCCCTTTCCCTAGTTCAGGTCGCGCCGAAGCGGTAGGAGGCGCCGCCGTCATCACCAAGGAGTAAGAGCCGTGTCCAAGCGCACGTACCAGCCGTCGAAGGTCCGCCGCAACCGCGCCCACGGGTTCCGCAAGCGGAACGCCACCAAGGGCGGCCGGGATGTCCTCAAGCGTCGTCGTGCGAAGGGTCGCAAGCGGCTCGTCGTGTCCGCTCCCAAGAAGTAGGCGAGTTCGCGTGTGAGGGCCGAGGGTGCGACGCCGGGCGAGTCCCACCCGGCAGACCAGCGCTTCCCCAAGGCCCTGCGCCTGCTTCAACGGCGCGAGTTCCTCGAGGTCCAGGAAGGCGGGCAGAAAGTCCCTTCGGACTGCCTCCTGGCCCTCGTGAAGCGCAATGGCCGACCGTACTCGCGTGTTGGCCTGACCGTGTCGAGCAAGGTGGGCAACGCTGTCGTCCGGGCGCGCTTGAGGCGCGTGCTGCGGGAGCTTTTTCGCAAGCGCCGCATGCAATGGCCGTCCGGCCTGGACGTCGTCCTGGTGGCGCGCTCCTCCGCGAAGGATGCTTCCTTTCCGGCGCTGGCGCGGGCCTTTGACGGTGTCACCCGTAAGCTGCAGCGGCTGCCCCGCGCGGTGGAGACGAAGCCGAAGGAGCCTCCCAGATGAGCCCGCTGGCCTTCGTCATCTCGCTGCCCATCCGCTTCTACCGGAAGTTCCTCGGACCGTTGCTCCCTCGGGTGTGCCGGTTCCATCCCTCGTGCTCCACGTACGCCATGGAGGCGCTGGAGAAGCACGGCGGCCTCAAGGGGTCGTGGCTCACTGTCTGGCGGCTCATGCGCTGCCAACCCTTCCACCCCGGCGGTATCGACCCGGTGCCGTGACGAGGGGTTCCACCCATTGCCGCCCTCTCCCTCGTGGAGGGGGGAGTCTATGAACGATCCGCTCTCGCCCCAGTCGAACGATTCGCAGAAGCGACTGCTGGCGGCCCTGGCCCTCTCGTTCGCGGCCACTGCCGTCTACACCTTCTTCTTCGCTCCCACCCCTCCCCCGCCCGGCTCGGAAGTCCCCGACGCGGGCGTGGTCGCCACCGCGACGCCCGACGCCGGCACCACGCCGCCCGCCGTGCAGCCCCCCGAGGGCGGCACCGGGACGGGCACCACCGCGGAGGCCCCGCCGCCTCCGACGCGCAAGGTGGAGCTGCTCCGCGACGAGTCCGTCTACACCTTCTCCTCCGAGGGCGCCGGCCTCACCGCCGCCGTGCTCAAGGGCGCGAAGATGCGGGAGCAGCAGGAGCTCACCGTCGCCCAGGGCTTCCAGAAGCTGTTCGGCAAGGAGATTCCCCCCGCGCCGCAGATGGACCTGGCGCGCCCCACCCCGGGCCAGCCGCTGCCGCTGGCCGTCTCCATCACCGGCGCCAGCCCGCTGCCCGCGGACCTGAACTACGCCCTGGATGAGGGCGCCCCCGGCACCGCGGACGGCGTCACCTTCACCGGCCGCCGCGGCCCCTGGGAGGTCGTGAAGCGCATCAAGTGGCCCCAGGACGGCTTCGAGCTCTCCTACACCCTCGAGGTGCGCAACACCTCCGGCCAGCCGCAGAGCGGCGAGCTGCAGGTGCACCACAACCGCGCCATCGACCCGAACTTCGAGCACGCGCCGTCCTTCTTCGGCGGCGTGGGCAACCTGAGCCGCTCCGCCTGCTGGGTGGGGGACGAGCTCCAGAAGATGAGCCCGGGCGACGACGCCCCGGACGCCGAGGACGCCCGCGGCCAGGTGCAGTTCTTCGGCATCGACCAGCAGTACTTCCTGTCCGCGCTCTACCCGCTGGAGGGGCCGCGCCCCGGCTCGTGCGCCTTCGAGGCCACGCCCACCCTGCGCAAGGTGACGGCGTCCTTCCCCATCTCCGCCGCCCCGGGCGAGACGGTGACGCTGCGCTTCGGCGGCTACTTCGGCCCCAAGGACCCGGACCTGCTGGCGCTGGTGCCCGGCGCCTCGCTGCGCACCTCCGCCGGCCTGACGGACGCCACGTTCCACCCGCCGCTGGCGGAGACGGTGGACTTCGGCATCTGGGCCGTCATCTGCAAAATCCTCCTCGCGGTGATGAAGTTCTTCCACGGCCTCACCGGCAACTGGGGCGTGGCCATCATCCTGCTCACCGTCGTGGTGAAGCTGGTGCTGCTGCCCCTCACCTACCGCTCCATGGTCAGCATGGAAGAGGTGAAGAAGCTCCAGCCGCGCATGGAGGAGATTCGCAAGAAGCACGCGGACAACCGCGAGCAGCAGAACCTCGAAATCATGAAGCTGTACCAGGAGGCCAAGGTGAACCCGCTGGGCGGGTGTCTCCCCCTCCTCATCCAGATGCCGGTGTGGATTGCCTTGTTCACCGCGCTGCGAAACAGCTTCGACATCTACGGCGAGCCCTTCATCGGGCCCATCTGGCGTGACCTGACCTACAAGGACCCCACGTACCTGTTGCCGCTGGCGCTGGGCGTGTCCATGGTCATCACCCAGAAGATGCAGCCGCAGATGATGGATGCGACCCAGGCGAAAATCATGACCTGGTTCCTGCCCATCATCTTTACGCTGACGCTGCTCCAGTACCCGGCGGGCCTTTCGCTCTACATCTTCACGAACAACATCCTCTCCATCGCGCAGCAGTACGGCCTGCGGAAGTGGCTGGACCGGAACAAGCCCGAGGCGGGCGGTGGGACGCCGGCGGTGGCCGGTGCGGGAGGCAAACGCAAGTGAGCGAGCAGGTTCCCCAGCAGACGCCGTCCACGCCGGCCTCGGGCGCTTCGTCCGAGGAGCTCCGCGGCCGCGTGGAGAAGCTCCTCGGTGACATCCTCGGGCTGATGGGCTTCCCGGCGCGCCTGGACATGAAGGATGCCGCCGACGGCAGCCTGTCCGTGGCGCTCCACTTCGAGCCCGCGCCGCCCCCCGGCGTGGAGGTGGGACGGCGCAGCCAGGTGGTGGACTCGCTCCAGTTCCTGCTGAACAAGATGCTGCACCGCCCCGGCGCCGAGCGGCGCTGGGTGATGCTGGGGGCCGGTGTGCACCCGGAGCCCCGGCAGCGCCGTGAGCCGCAGCAGGCCGCGGCGGCGCAGGGGGCTGCTCCGGCCGCCGCGCCCGCTCCCTCCGCGCCTCGTGCCGCGGCGGCGGCGGCGCCTGCTCCGGCGAAGGGAGGCCAGCGGGGTGCGCAGGCCCCCGCCGCCAAGGCCGCCCCCGCCAGCAAGGGCGAGGCGGACGAGCGCTCGGTGACGGTGGAGGAGGATGCCGCGCTGAAGGCGGCGGTCCGCCAGCTCGCGGAGAAGTCGGGCGGCCTGGGCCGCTTCTACGCGATTGCCGCCATGAAGCTTGAAGACCGCGCGCGCGTCCTCACGTCAGTAGAAGGAGTGGGTGGCGTGAAGGTGTCGGCGGAGGGCGAGGGCCGTAACCGCCGCGTGGTGTTCACTCCGGACAAGCCCGCCCCGCTCCCAAAGCGGAGCATGCTGCCGGACGACGACGAGGACGACTTCGACGCGTGAGCCGCCGGGCGCGCCGCGCGCGCCGGAGCTCCCGAAGCGAGACGAGGGATGGGCAAGGCGAAAGCTCTCAAGGACAAGCTGTATGGCGCGGCGGTGCTCAAGATGAGCTTCCGCCTCCGCGGGGACGAGGAGTCCCCCGCGTTCCGCTTCGTCTACCCGGGCGTCCTGCGGGATTTGGAGCTCGAGGACGAGGCGGTGGAGCGCTACATCGAGGAGAACCGCGAGGCCGTGGAGAAGGCCGCCCGCGGCTCCACGCCGCCCATGGGCACCCGCTGACGCAGCGGGGCCCTCGCGGTCCAGGTTCCAGGTGGCTTCGCGCCACCGGCCGCGTATGACGTCTCCCTCCGTATGACGTCTTCTTCCATGACCATCGCCGCCCTGGCCACCGCGCCCGCCGCGGGAGCCGTGGGCATCCTCCGGCTGTCGGGCCCTGACGCGCTGGAGGTGGGCCGGCTGCTGGCCCCGGGCGTGCCCGCGCGGCCCACGCCGCGCCACGCGTACCTCGCGTCCTTCGTGGACGCGGAGGGGCGCGCGCTCGATGAGGGCCTGTTCCTCTACTTCCGGGGGCCGCGGTCCTTCACGGGGGAGGACGTGGTGGAGCTGCAGGCGCACGGCAGTCCGCGGCTCCTGCGGCTGCTGCTGGCGCGGGCGTTGGAGGACGCGCGCGTGCGCCATGCGGCGCCGGGTGAGTTCACCCGCCGGGCCTTCCTCAACGGGCGCCTGGATTTGACGCGCGCGGAGGCGGTGGCGGACCTGGTGGCCGCGGACTCGGAGGCCGCGGTGCGGGCTGCGGCGGCGGGGCTCTCCGGGGTGCTCGCCTCGCGGGTGCAGGCGCTGGAGGCGCCGCTGCGCGCGCTGCACGCGGACATGGAGGGCGTGCTCAGCTTCCCCGACGAGGCGGAGGGCGCCGACGAGGACGTGGGCCCGCGTGTCACCGCGCTGCGCGCCCAGGCGGAGGCGCTGCTGGCCGAGGCGGGCCGGGGCCGGCTGGTGCGCCGGGGGGCTCGCGTGGCGCTGTTCGGTCCCGTCAACGCGGGCAAGTCCACGCTGTTCAACCGGCTGGTGGGCGAGGCCCGCGCGCTGGTGGATGACGAGCCCGGCACCACGCGGGATGCCCTGGAGGCCCGCGTGGAGTGGGACGGGCTGGCGGTGACGCTCTTCGACACGGCGGGGCTGCGGGAGACGCCGGGGCGCGTGGAGGCGCTGGGCATCGCGCGCACGCGCGAGCTGCTCGCGGGCGTGGACCTGGCCGTGCTCGTGCTGCCGCCGGGCGTGACGCGGGCGGAGGCGGCGGCGTGGACGCGTGACGCGGGTGGCACGCCCGTGCTGGTGGTGGACGGCAAGTGCGACGTGGCGGATGCATCCGAGTCGCCGCGCCGGCGCGTGGGTGGCGGAGCCGTTGAAGGCGGCGCGGCGGATGCATCCGAGTCGCCGCGCCAGCGCGTGAGCGGCGGAAGCGCTGAAGGCGGCGCGGCTGACGCTTCCGAGTCGCCTCGCCAGCGCGTGAATGGCGGAGCCGTTGAAGGCGGCGCGGCGGATGCATCCGAGTCGCCGCGCCAGCGCGTGAGCGGCCTCACCGGTGAAGGTGTGGACGCGCTTCGGGACGACATGCTCGGGCGGCTGTGGGGCGGTGGCACGCCCTCCGCGGTGGCGCTCGTCTCCGAGCGTCACGCCGATGCCCTGCGTCGCGCGTCCGAGGCGCTGGGCCGCGCGGAGCGCGCCTCGCGCGTGTCCACCCTGGAAGTCGTCTCCGGGGAAGTGGGGCTCGCGTTGGAGTCGCTGGGCGAAGTGTCCGGTACCGTCGTTTCGGAGGCCCTGCTGGACGCAATCTTCCAGCGTTTCTGCATCGGGAAATGACGCCTTCCGCCGAGCGGAGGACGTGTCAGACGGCTCCCTAGAATGCCCGCCTCAACCGGTGATTCTCGGAGGCGCTGTGATTGAAGGCACCATCCCCCTGGCGAACCATTCGATGCTCTCGGCCCTGCCCTCGGGCTGGGTGGGGGAGATTCTGGACGAGGAGCTGGTCGCCTCGCCTCGTCCCACCGCCGCGCAGACGCGCGCGGCCTTCATGCTGGGCGTGGAGCTGGGAGAGCAGCTCGACAAGCGCCGTGGCGGCAGTGGCCGCTGGTGCTTCCTGCGCGCGCCCGAGCTGCACCTCGGCCACGACATGCTCGTGCCGGACATGGCCGGCTGGCGCCGTGAGCGCGTGGACGTCCCCTTCGAGCCGGACGTCCCCTTCCTCACGCTGGCGCCGGACTGGGTCTGCGAGGTGCTGACGCCCTCCACCGCCGCGCTGGACCGCGCGCGCAAGCTGCCGCTCTACGCGCGCGCGGGCGTGTCCCATGTGTGGCTGGTGGACCCCGCCGTGCGCACGCTGGAGGTGTACCAGCGCGTCAAGCGGGGCTGGCTGCTGACGGCCAGCTACGAGGACGATGCGCTGGTCCGCGCCGACCCCTTCTCGTCCTCGGTGCTGGAGCTGGGCTCGCTGTGGCTGCCGGAGGGCTCGGAGAAGCCCTCCCTGCTGGCGGCGGTCCCGTGATGGGCGCGGGCGCCGCCCGTCACGCGACGGCTGCCACCACCGGCTTGAGGACGTAGCGGCCGTACGCCACGAAGGCGAGCATCACGCCCATCACGAGCGACCAGAGCAGCGGGTTCTCGGGCGTCATCTTCGTCGAGTGGCGCGCGTACAGCACGGCGAGCGCGAACGTCTCGAACGTGAGCACCGCGGCCGCGTGCGCGGTGAGGCCGGGCATCCACTTGAACGCCGCCGGGACAATCAGCAGCACGCCGCCGGCCATCTCGAGGAAGCCGAGCGCCCGCCAGGCTCCGATGGGGACCTCGCTGAACTGGCCCGCGAGCTGCTGAAACGAGAACGCCTTGTACGAACCGCCCGCGAGGAACAGCAGCGCGAGGACGGCCTGAAGAATCCAGAAGACGATGTTCATGGGGGTGGCTCGGTGTTCAGCCCTCGAGGGGCGGGTTGTCGTTGGGGGGCGAAGGCCGCGTGGCGCCGTCCGACGCCTGCTTGAGCGTCTTGGCGAGCTTTCCGTGCATCAGCTTCCAGCCGTACTCGGCGCCGTGGAACGCCTGGTCCTCCTTGAAGCCGGAGTGCTCGAAGAGCACGCGCGTCCCATCGCCGTCGGCTTCGAGGCGGTAGCTGACGCGGGTATCCAGCCAGCCATCGTTCACGACCCACGTGAACTCCAGCTCGGACGGAGGCGCGCACCGGAGCACCTCGCAGTGCACGACGAGCCCATCGAACTTGCTCCGAGGGTCCGGCGGCACGCGGAACGTGAAGCGATGCCCCACGCGCGGCTCGAAGTCGTTTGGGTACATCCAGTCGGCGAGCGCCTCGCGGGTCGCGAGCGCGCGCCACACGGTGGCGGGGGGCTGGGTGAACTTCAGCTCCCGCCGGATGCTCTTGGTCGTCATTGCTGCTGGTCGCCTTTCTCCAGGTGCCGCCGCAGGCGGGCGAAGTTGTCGTCCCAGAACCGCTCGTAGTGAGCAATCCAGTCGCGTACCGGGGCCAGCTGCTCCGGCACGAGGCGGTAGCGCCGCTCCCTGCCGTGCCGCTGCTCGGTGACGAGGCCCGCATCGAGCAGCACGCGCAGGTGCTGGGACACTGCCGGGCGGCTCATCTCGAAGTTCTCGGCAATCGCATTCACCGGGCGGTCACCGTCGACCAGCAGGTCGAGCATGCGGCGCCGCGCTGGATGGCTGATTGCTCCGAACACCCCTGGCTCGGTGTGCATCATCGTGCGCGGATAATGCGTAAGTAAGTGCTTACGTGTCAAGCGGCAGGATGGAAGGGGTGTGGCGGGACGGCGGGTGGGTCAGTGCCCGTGGACAGCGCCCGCCCGGTCCGGCGCCTACGTCTCTCGAGCCCCCAGCGGCTCCGCGCCGCCGAACTCGGAGGCCAGCAGCCCGGTGTACCCGTCGCTCCCCGGCGCAGCACCTGGCCCCGCCCATAGAGGCGCAGAATCATGGGCGGCCCCTCGAAGGCGCAGAACATGAGGGTGAGGCGTCCGTCGGCGCGCAGGTGCGCGGCCGTCTCATTCCCGCTGCCGGTGAGGTCCAGGTAGACGACCTCGTTGGGGCCGAGCACGCGGAGCGAGTCGAGCCCCTTCGGTGAGAGGTTCACCCGGCCGGTGCTGGCGGCGGAGGCCGTGAAGAACATCCGCTGGCGCAGGATGAAGTCGCGGTGGATGGGCTCGAGGCGCGGGAATTGGGTGGCCATCGGTGCGGTCCCTCTCTCGCGAAGGGAGTCCCCTGCTCCCGGGCCGTGAATGGCCTTCCGCTGGCGGGTGAGCCACGGCCCTGCTGGTGGCAGCTCCCCGCGCGTCAGGGCCCAGGACCGCGGCTGCCGTGTCGTCCCTGATGGGCCGCGCGCGCCTCAGCTCGCGCGCTTGAGGTCCGCGTCGCCAGCGGGCCGGGCCAGCCGCCGCACCGCGCGCACCAGCAGATCCGGATCCACGGGCGCGGCGAGGAAGCCCCGGGCGCCCACCGCCTGGGCACGCGGCAGGTCCTGCTCCGGCGTCTTGCCGGCCACCAGCACGCGCGCGTGAACCTGCTGGCGCAGCGCCTCCATGGACGGCAGCGGCGCCACCACCACCTGCGCCTCGTTCGCCACGCGCAGCTCTTCCGTGCTCGCCACGCGCACGCTCAGGCCCGCATCCTCCAGCACGCGCACGATGCCCGCGCTGGCCTCCGCGCCCCAGCCATACACGAGCACCTGCGCCATGGGCACCGGCTGCGTGGCCGTGAGCACGGGCATCGTCGCGGGCGCGCTCTTCCGGGCGGCGAGGTGCACGGCCTGCGCGGAGAACATGCCCTTCGTGGGCGGCCGAGCCGCGCGCGCTGTCGACGCAGCCGGCATGGCGTGCGAGGCGCTCCCCTGCGCGGGGCGCGGGGCCGGCCGCGCCTCCGGCGCCGGCATGGCGCGGATGGCCTGCACCAGCCCCCGCATCCGCGAAGGCACCGCCTGCGGCTGGACGACGACCTCCTCCAGCGCGCCCAGCAGCGGCAGCCCGTCCTCACCGCCCGGCGCCTCCATGTTCGTCAGCTCCGCCATGCTGCCGCCGAGCACCATGGGCATGCGCTCGTCCGCCTCCGGCAACGAGAAGCCCTCCATGCCGAACCGCCTGGGCGCCGCCTCACCCGTCTCCCCCCGGTAGAGCCGTCCAATGGCCTTCCGGATGGACGCATCCGACGCCAGCTTCGCCACCACGCGCGGCTTGCCGGACACGCTCTTCACCGCGTCCAGGGACGCCAGGCTGGCCGGGGCGGCGATGGCCACCACCAGCACCGAGTCCCGCCCCCCCTGCCCTTCCAGCTTCAGCGGCACCACCCGGTGCGCCTCCGCCACGCGCTCCGGAATCAGCCACGTCAGGCGCGCGTCCGGCGGCTGGACGTCCAGGTCCACCGTCTGCATCCCGGCCTGGAACGCCAGGGCCTCCAGGACCTGCTGCGCGGTGCTGAAGCGCTGGTCCACCACCACCTGCCCCAACGGCACGCCCCACTTGCGCTGGTAGGCCAGCGCCGAGTGGAGCTGCAACGCATCCACCACACCCCGCTCCAACAGGATGTCACCCAGTCGCTTCTTCATCGCGTCCCCCCTCACGCCTTCCGCCCCGGCCGCCAGCCCCATGGGGCAGCCCGGGTCCGGGAAGGTCACAATGTCTTCTACGCTTCCATCCGCCGGGCAGCTTCCCGCCAGACGCCAGACGCTTCCGTCGCCGCGCCACGTGCAAGGTGAAGGCCGCGCACCATTCCCCGGCCCGAGCGCGGGCGTCCGGTACCCGATGGTGGACCTGTCCTCAAGGACGCCGCGCGGGGCCGGGCCGTCCTCCGCCCGACAACCCGGAAAGCACCGTGTCGGAGCCTTGCCTAGCTTGCCTTTCATGAGCGCCATGGGCCTGGGCGAATGGGTGGAGCTCCTTCGGGAGAAGGCGGCGGGCATGCCGAGTCTGGTGGGCGTGGGGGACGGCCTGGCGGGCCTGGTGCTGGAGCCGTCCAGCCTCCGGCCCTACCTGCACTTCCGGCGGAGGCGCTACACGCGCAACCTCGTCTACCGGGATGCCCGGCTGGAGGTGCTGCTGAACTGCTGGGACGCGGGCACCTGCTCGCCCATCCACGACCATGACGGGCAGGAGTGCTGGTTCAGCGTCCAGTCCGGAGCCTTCGTGATGGAGAACTACCCACTGGAAGCCGGGGGCCTGGGGCCGGGGCCGGCCCGGCTGGGGCCTCCCGTCATCGTGGGCCCGGTGGGCCCGGGCTCCGTCGACCGCCGCTGCCCGGAGGCCCCCATCCACCGCGTCACCGCGGCGGGAGGCCCCGCCATCTCCCTGCACGTCTACGCGGGGCCCGTGGAGCGGTGCCTCGTCTTCGACACGCGCCGGCACCGCTGCGTCTCCCGGGAGCTCCGCTACCACTCCCTGTTCGGCAGGCCGCTGCCCCCGCTTCCAGACGCGCCGTCGCCCCTGTCTCCGCGCTGAGCCTGGCCACCGGGCGCCGCCCGCGTGGCCCCCGGGGCGTCCCGGTGCCACGCGGACGCGTCCCGGTCGGACGCGCTACCAGCTCGCCTCGGGCAGCGGGGCGTAGAGCTCGCCGCGCGTGCCCTCGAAGAGGCCCATGCGCGCGCCCACGGCGTACACCTGGCGCACGCCCGCCACCAGGCCGTCCCACGGCGCCAGGACGCTGATGGAGGCGGCGTCGTCCTCGCTGTTGTCACCCCGCTGGCCCAGCAGCTCGGAGAGGACCGCGGACGCGGGCTTCTTGCGCGGGTACACCTCCACGTTGACGCGGGCGTCGGCCGGCAGCTTCGCGGCCTCCTTCGCCAGCGCGAGCGCCTTCGAGTAGCCGCCCAGCGCGTCCACCAGCCCGTTCGCCAGGGCATCCTCACCCGTCCACACGCGGCCCTTGGCCAGCGCCTGCACCTGCTCCAGCGGGAGCTTCCGGGTGGCCGCCACGCGCGTCGTGAAGTC
This sequence comes from Corallococcus macrosporus DSM 14697, assembly GCF_002305895.1. Classification (GTDB taxonomy): domain Bacteria; phylum Myxococcota; class Myxococcia; order Myxococcales; family Myxococcaceae; genus Myxococcus; species Myxococcus macrosporus. Next base: position 8,947,286 of record NZ_CP022203.1, on the reverse strand, counting down.
CGCGTAGATGCGGTCCAGCGTCGCCTCCATGCGGGCCGCCTGCTCCGGCGTGTAGTCCGCGTCCGAGCCGAACATCTCCGCGTTCTTCCCCGCGGACACGCTGTCGAAGTTCACGCCCAGCTTCTCCCAGAAGGCGGCCGTGACGAACTTGCCCGCGTACACGCCGATGCTGCCGGTGAGCGTGCCCGGCTGCGCCACGATGCGGTCCGCCTCCATGGCGGCGAAGTAGCCGCCGCTGGCGGCGTAGCTGCCCATGGTGACGATGACGGGCTTGCCCGCCTCCCGCGCGCGCTGCACCTCGCGGCGCACGGTGTCGCTGGCCACGTAGCTGCCGCCCGGGCTGTCCACGCGGAAGACAATGGCCTTCACCCGCGCGTCCTCGGTGGCCTTGCGCAGCGCCGCGGCGACGCTCTCCGCGCCCATGCCCTGCCCGCCCGACAGCGGGTTGGACTGGCTCTTCCCGCGCATCACCTCGCCCACGCCGTACACCAGGGCGATGGTGTCCCCGCCGGCCGCGTACGGCCGCCCGGCGCGCTCCAGGTACTTCTTCACGTAGAGGAATCGCGCGCCCTCGCCGGCCTGCGCCTCCAGCCCGCCGAGCACCTCGTCCCGGTAGCGCAGGCCCGTCACCAGCTTCGCCTCCAGCGCCTCGCTGGCCATCAGCGGCGCCTTGTCCACCAGCCCGCGCACGACTTCTTCCGTCAGCCCGCGGTCCTCGGCGATGCCCTTCACAATCTGGCCGAAGAGGCTGTTCGTGAAGCGCTCGGTGGCCTCGCGGTGCGGCGCGGTGTAGTCCTGCTCCGTGTAGCTGTTGACGGCGTTCTTGTACTCGTGGCGAGCGAAGTAGCGCGGCGTCACGCCCAGCTTGTCGAAGGCGGCGCGCGCGAAGGGCAGCTCGAAGGCGAGCCCGTTGATGTTCACGTCACCCGACGGCTGCAGGTAGATTTCATCGAAGGCGGACGCCAGGTAGTAGGCCAGCGTGCTGTTGCCCAGCTCCCCGAAGGTGTCCGAGTAGGCCACCGCCTTCTTGCCCTTGGCGCGGAAGGCCTTCACCGCGTCGCGCAGCTCCTGCGCGGCGGCCGGCGTCCCCGGGTGGCCGATGCGGACCAGCAGCGCCTTCACGCGCGCGTCCTCCCCGGCCTTCTCCAGCGCCTCCACCACGTCACGCACCGTGGTGGGCTCCTCGCCAAAGGCCCCCATCAGCGAGTCCCCTGCCCCGTGCTCCGGCAGCGGGTTCTCCAGGTCCAGCTCCAGCACGAGGTTGGAGGGCACGCCCGGCTTGCTCGCGGACGCGAGCAGCATCAGGCCCACGAGGCCCACCACGAAGAGGACAGACAGCGCGCCCACGAAGGCCAGCGCGCCGATGAGAAATCGTTTCATCCGAAGGGACTCCTGGTGCCCGGAGAGACAGGGGGCGGCCCTGGCGAGAGGTCCTTACTACTAACGCGCCTCGCCGACGATGCTTGCGGCATCCCCCCGTTTTCCCTGCGCGCGCCTCTGTCCGCGCGCGGACGGGGCGGGGCTGGCCACCCCTTGTCCTCGCCGGGCGGCGGAGCGGGCGCGCGGGGAGCGCCGCCGTCCCTCTCACGGAACGCCGCGGCGCGGCGGACCCGCCGTGGACGTCCCAGCGACGCCGGGTTGCTCGGAGTGCCACCGTTCGGGATGGCCCGAGCGACAACTCGGGTTAGAAGCCGGTGCATTCACAGACGACCCGCGAGGACCGCATGAAGCGACGTACCCCGCTCTCCCTGATGGCGGCCCTGATGATGGTGGCCGGCACCCCGGTGTGGGCCCAGTCACCCTCCCCCGCCCCCAAGGCCGCTGTCACGCAGAGCAAGGCGAAGGGCCGGACGCTCGCCCCGGTGGCGAGCGTGGAGGGCATCTCCGAGTACCGCCTGCCCAACGGCCTGAAGGTGCTCCTCTTCCCCGACCCCACCAAGCCCACGGTGACGGTCAACGTGACGTACTTCGTGGGCAGCAAGCATGAGGGCTACGGCGAGACGGGCATGGCCCACCTGCTGGAGCACCTGATGTTCAAGGGCACGCCCACCACGCGCAACGTGCCCCAGGCGCTCACCGAGCGCGGCGCCCGGCCCAACGGCACCACCTGGCTGGACCGCACCAACTACTACGAGACGCTGCCGGCCACCGACGCCAACCTCCGCTGGGCCCTGTCCTTCGAAGCCGACCGCATGGTCAACAGCTTCATCGCGAAGAAGGACCTCGACAGCGAGATGACCGTCGTCCGCAACGAGTTCGAGTCCGGTGAGAACGACCCGCGCGGCATCCTCTTCGAGCGCGTGATGAGCGCCGCGTACATCTGGCACAGCTACGGCAAGGCCACCATCGGCGCGCGCTCGGATTTGGAGAACGTGCCCATCGACCGGCTCCAGGCCTTCTACAAGAAGTACTACCGGCCGGATAACGCCATGCTGGTGGTGGCGGGCCGCTTCGACGAGGCCAAGGCCCTGAAGATGATTCAGGACACCTTCGGCAAGCTGAAGAAGCCTGGCATCCCCCTGCCCGCCACGTACACCGCCGAGCCCACGCAGGACGGCGAGCGCGAGGTGCAGCTTCGCCGCGTGGGTGACACCGCGCTGCTCACCAGCCTGTACCACGTGCCCGAGGGCGCCCACGCCGACTTCGCGGCCATCGACGTGTTGACGCTGGTCATGGGCAACAACCCGTCCGGCCGCCTCTACAAGTCGATGGTGGAGACGAAGAAGGCCGCGCGCGTGGGGGCGTCCAACCTCCAGCTCCGCGACCCGGGCGTCATCGTCTTCAACGCGGAGATGCGCGACGACCAGCCAGTGGCCGCCGCCCGCGAGGCGCTGCTGAAGACGGTGGAGGAGGCCTCCCGCACGCCCTTCACCGAGGAAGAGGTCAACCGCGCCAAGGCCACGTTGTCCAAGTACATCGACCTGACCCTCAACAACTCGGAGCGCGTGGCCATCAACCTGTCGGAGTGGGAGGCCACCGGCGACTGGCGCCTGCTCTTCCTGCACCGCGACCGCATCGAGGCGGTGACGCCCGCGGACGTGACGCGCGTGGCGGCCGCCTACCTCAAGCCCTCCAACCGGACGCTGGGCACCTTCTTCCCCACCCCGAAGCCGGACCGCGCGGAGCTGCCGGCGCCGGTGAACGTGGCGAAGCTGGTGGACGGCTACAAGGGCCGTGAGGCCGTGGCGCAGGGCGAGGCCTTCGACCCGTCCCCGGCGAACATCGAGTCGCGCGTGCAGCGCGGCGTCCTGCCGGGCGGGGTGAAGTATGCGGTGCTGCCGAAGCAGACGCGCGGCGACATGGTGAACGTGGCCCTCACCCTGCGCTGGGGCACCGAGGCCGCGCTGCAGGGCAAGTCGGACGCGGCGCAGTACGCCGGGCGCATGCTGATGCGCGGCACGAAGAAGCGCTCGCGGCAGCAGCTCCAGGACGCGTTCGACAGGCTGAAGGCCCGGGTGGGCGTGGACGGCGGCAGCACCGGCGCCTCCGCCTCCATCGAGTGCCCGCGCGAGAGCCTGCCGGAGGTCCTCAAGCTGGTGGCCGAGGTGCTGCGAGAGCCCGCCTTCGACGAGAAGGAGTTCGCCCTGCTGAAGCAGGAGCGGCTGGCGGCGCTGGAGTCCGAGCGCAGCGAGCCGCAGACGCTGGGCAACATCGCCTTCTGGCGCTCGCTGTCGGGCCACTACCCCAAGGGCCACCCCTACTACGTGGCCACGCTGGACGAGCGCATCGCCGGGGTGAAGGGCACCACGCTGGAGCAGGCGCGCGCCTTCCACAAGGCCTTCTACGGCGCGTCCAACGGCGAGCTCGCGGTGGTGGGTGACTTCGAGCCCAAGGCCATCGTCGCGCTCGCCGGCACCCTGCTGGGTGACTGGAAGAGCCCCGCGAAGTACCAGCGCGTGCCGCAGGTGTTCGGCGGCGGCGAGCCCGCGTCCGTCGCGCTGGAGACGCCGGACAAGGCCAACGCGTTCTACATGGCGGGCCAGTCGCTGAAGCTGCGCAGGGATGACGCGGACTGGCCGGCGCTGACGCTGGGCAACTTCGTGCTGGGCGGCGGCTTCCTCAACTCGCGGCTGGCCACGCGCATCCGTCAGCAGGACGGCCTCTCCTACGGCGTGGCCAGCAGCCTGGACGCGAGCGACGTCGACGAGGTGGGCACCTTCCTGACGTACGCCATCTACGCGCCGGAGAACGCGGCCCGGCTGGAGACGGCCATGCGCGAGGAGGTCACGCGCGCGGTGCAGAAGGGCTACTCGGCGGAGGAGCTGCAGAAGGCGCGGAGCGGCCTGCTGGAGTACCGGCAGTCGGCGCGGGCGCAGGACGGCAGCCTGGCGCGGCAGCTCGCCAGCTACCTGTTCCTGGACCGCACGCTGGCCTTCGACGCGGCGCTGGAGCAGAAGCTGGCCCAGCTCAAGCCGGAGGACGTGCGCAAGGCCATGGCGCGGCACCTGGACTGGACGAAGGCGACGCAGGTGCGCGCGGGTGACTTCGCCACCGCGCAGAAGAAGGGCTCGGCGCCCGCGAAGGTCCCCGCCGCGCCGTGACGCGGCGGTAGCGAGTCCCGATGTGACGCGAAGCCCCGCGGTGCCCCAGTGGCGCCGCGGGGCTTTTGCTTGAGTGAAACGGAATGGCTTCAGCGCTTGCTTCGCACTGCTTGCCGGAGCGCGCGGAAGAGGCCGCCCAGCGTGCCGGGCTGGCTGTCATCCGGAGGGACGGCGCCGGTCTCCAGCACGGCGATGTGGGCACGCAGTTGCTCGAACTGTGCATCCCGGATGGCCGGCTCGGTGGCCCTGACGTCCGCGTCCGAGAAGAAGTGCCAGAGAGAATGAGGGATGCCGAGGAGTTGCTCAGAGACCTTGATGCGGTCCTGGACCTTTTGCGCCTCGTCGTACCACAGGGTCTGCTCTGCCTTTGTCTGGGCAGGCAGTTCCATGAGACGTCGAAGGTCCTGAGCCAGCTCACGTGGGCCATAGGGAGGTGGGGATGATGGGGGCATGAGCGGCAATCCAATGTGTGACGCCCCTCCCCGCTCAACGCGGCGGCAGCGTGGCGAGGAATGCATCCAGCGCGGCGTTGAAGCGCGCGGGTTCATCCATCATCAGCCAATGGCTGACACCTGAGAACACGGTGTGCGGCGTGCCCGGGTACAGCAGGTGGTAGGCATGGGGCTGGATGAAGGCGTCCACGACCAACGTATGGAACGGGCCCTTGTAACGCTCCATGACGCGGTCCGAATTGAACGTGAGCATGCTCTCCATCGCGCCGACGACCACCTCGCGCGGCGTGGTGTGCAGCCAGCGCATCACGGATTCGCGTGTGTGGGGCTTCGCGTTCTGGAGGGGCGGCGTGAACCATGCGTCCATGAAGGCGCGGTAGGACTCGGGGCGTGTGCCCTCGTGGAAGCCTCGGAGTTGCTCGGGCGCAAGCGGTGGCATCGTCCCCGCGGCATCCACGATGACGAGCCCGGCGAGCCGTTCCGGCCAGCGACGGGCGTACTCCGCCGTGACGTAGCCGCCGAAGCTGTGGCCCACCAGGACGAAGCGCTCCAGGTCCATGGCGGTGGCCACCGCGTGGAGGTCATGGGCCATGTCCTCGGCGCCGTAGCGTTCCTGGGGGTCGAGCGCCGAGTCGCCCATGCCGCGCAGGTCGAACGACACGGAGCGCTGCTTCAGGTGCGCCTGCTGCGCGGTCCACTGCTCACGACGGCCCGCGTTGCTGTGGACGAAGACGACCGGGAGTCCGCCGGTCCCGGTCTCGGTGACAGCGAGTGAGCCCGCGGGGCCTTGGACGGTACGGGTGGTGGAGGTCATGGCATGCGAGACAGTGCCACGGATTCCCGGGCTGGGGGTGCCGGGGGCCCTCCCCTGCCCCTTCGGGTGTTGGATTCAATGGATGGAACGTTCATTCCAAGCAGCGCCGGCCACCCCACCCTGAGAGTTGCTTTCAAGAATAGCCCCGTAGGTGCGCCAGGATGCGTCCGCTTCCTGGCGTAAACACCTTCGGGGGAATGAGGCGTGAGCTGGTGCCTGATGCCCTCCGGAAACGGATAGCCCCACTGCTACTACGTCGTCGCCACGCCCCCAGGAGAGGGCGGGCCAGGTGCGATGACCGGGCGGCGCTGCGCGCCATCAGGTTCGTGCTCAAGACTGGCATCGCCTGGGAGGACCTGCAGGCCGAGGTTTTCGGCGTGAGTGGCATCACCTGCTGGCGTCGGCTGGACGCGTGCCGGGGTTCGAGTGTCATCCAGGTCCAGCACTTTGATCGCGAGCCAGCCGGTGGTGGTGAGCGCACGCGACCCCCATCGCCCATGTTGTTGGAGTCCAGGCTCAGCGAGATGAGAGCCGTGAGCCCTCGGGCTCGGGCCGGGTGACGGCCTCGATAAAGCCTCGCCGGAAGTCTCCGGCCTGCCTTGGATTGAGTCCCAGCTCGGCGCGCCACGCGCGGCGTGCTGGTGCTCCAACGCCCAAGCCCGGGCCTTCAGCGCGTCGTGGCGGGGACGCGGGCTCGGCGGCCAGGGCTACCTGCACGGCGATGAACTCGCCCCGAGGGTCGCCCTGCTGTTGAAGGTGGTCGGCGTAGACCAACCTGGGCGCGTCCTCCTCGGGCTGGGCGACCACCGCGGCGAGGAGCTGCTGGGTGAGCTCGTCCATCACTGGGCGTCACCTGCGCGAAGCCAGGATGCCGTCCTGCTTCGCCATCGCGGTGAACAGGCGTGAGTACACCGTGCGGACCTCGTCATGGAGGCCGCTCCGCGCGTCCTCCTGCTCCTCGTCCGGGAAGAGGGCGTCGAGCTCCTCCTGGACGCCGCCGCCGATGTACATGTCCCAGATGTTGTCGAAGGTCTCGCTCACGTCCGCTCCCGGCGTGCCGTAGAGCAAGCGGCCAGACTCGACGCGCTCCCGGAGTTCGGAGATGGCTTCGGCCATGTTGCCCTTCTCATTACGGGTGAGGGCGGTGAGCAGGGCCTTGCGCTGCTTCGGGTCGAGCTTCGCCAGCCGGAGCTGGCCCTCCAGGAGTGCGTCGGTGAGCAGCGAGGCGCGCCTGGCTGTGCGCTTCGTCGACGTGCGAGTGGCCATGGCGTAAGGCTACCGCGTGGCCGGGGCCCGGTCGCAAACGCGCGAGGGGCTGACGTCCAATCTTCGCCCCCGGATGTCAGCGGGCCCCCGACCTCGTGATGTCTTCATCGATGCGCTTCGCGGCGCTGGCGGTGGTGGGCTTCCATGCACGTGAGGGTGGGCACCTGGCCGGGCTCGACGCCTACCTGGGCTCCGTGCTGCACCGGGGGGACGCGGGCGCCACGGGGTTCTTTGCCATCAGTGGCTTCGTCATCGCGGAGAGCATGGCGCATGCGCGCGTGACGGCGGGCGACGTGGGACGCTTCCTCGCTCGCCGCTCGGCGCGGATGGACCCCGCGTTCTGGGCCTCGCTGGCGCTCACCGTGGGCGAGGGCTTCCTCTCGGTGCGCTTCGTGCCGGGCAAGACGTACGTGCCGCCCACGGGGTGGGTGCGTGAGGACGCGCAGTTGAACGTGGCGGCGGCCACGGGTGCCCTGCTGCTCACGGGGCGGCTGGAGACGTGGCTGTCGTGGCGCGGGCTGCAGGGGCTACGCGTCCAGCCGACGCCAGCAGGTGATGCCGCTCACGCCGAAAACCTCGGCCCGCAGGTCCTCCCAGGCAATGCCAGTCTTGAGCACGAACATGATGCCGCGCAGCGCCGCCCGGTCATCACACCTGGCCCGCCCTCTCGTGGGGGCATGGCGACGGCGCGGTCGCAGTGGGGCCATCCGCTTCCAGCGGGCATCAGGCACCAGCTCACGCCACATGCCCCCGAAGGTGTTCACGCCAGGGAGCGGACGCATCCTGGCGCACCTACGGGGCTATTTTTGAAAGGAACTCTTAGTCAGGCGCAGCGGAAGGAACGTTCATTCCAGGTAGAGGCGCTCACACTGCTCGCCGCCAGGCACGGTGGAGGGAACGTTCATTCCAAGCAGGCTCGGTCACATTAGGTCGCTGTTGCCGCTCGCGGTCGGCGGCCACTCAGTCCAGGTAGCGGCGGCCACCCTGCCCCGAGTCAGCGCGGTGGAAGGAACGTTCCTTCCAAGTTGCGCCGGGTGCTCCCCCGCCGCCAAGCACGGTGGAGGGAACGTTCATTCCAGGCAGCGGCGACCACCCTGCCCACCGTCAGGCGTTTGCGGGCGGATTTTTCATTCCATGTAAGCTCCGTCACCGTAGTTGCTGCCGATTGTGGTGGACGGAACGCTCCTTCCACGGAGAGCCAGCCACTCCGCCTGCCAACGCGCACGTTGGAATGAGCGCTCCTTCCACGGAGAGCCGGCCACTCCGCCCGCCACCGCGCGCCGTGGAATGAACGTTCCTTCCAGGCGGAGCCGGCCACCGCCACCGCGCGCGGTGGAATGAACGTTCCTTCCAGGCAGAGCCGGCCATCCTGCCCACAGTCAGGTGCGGTGTGGAATGAACGTTCCTTCCAGGCAGAGCCGGTCACCCCGCCCGCCGTCATGGGCGGTGGAATGAACGTTCCTTCCAGGCAGAGCCGGTCACCCCGCCCGCCGTCATGGGCGGTGGAATGAACGTGCCTTTCAGGCAAAGCCGGTCACCCCGCCCGCCGTCATGGGCGGTGGAATGAACGTGCCTTCCAGGCAAAGCCGGTCACCCTGCCCGCCGTCATGCGCGGTGGAATGAACGTTCCTTCCAGGCAGAGGTGGCCACCTGCCCGGGGTCAGCGCAGTGGACGGAACGTTCCTTCCAGGCAGAGGTGGCCACCTGCCCGGGGTCAGCGCAGTGGACGGAACGTTCCTTCCAATCAACGCCGGTGACTCCACCCGCCGCCGAGCGCCGTGGATGGAACGTTCCTTCCAAGCAGCGTCGGTGACTCCACCCGCCGCCGAGCGCCGTGGACGGAACGTTCATTCCAAGCAGCGTCGGTGACTCCGCCCGCCGCCGAGCGCCGTGGACGGAGCGTTCCTTCCAAGCAGCGTCGGTGACTCCACCCGCCGCCGAGCGCGGTGGACGGAACGTTCATTCCAACCTGGTCGCGTGAGCCGCGGCGACCATCGGGAGCGATGCGCACCGCTCCCGAGTCAGTCATGGCCCGGGAGCCCTGCCCCGAGCTATGCCCCCCAACGCTCAGGCCGCGCCCTGCCCTGACGCCACGCCTTCCAGTTCCCCTGCCCGCTGCTCCCGCGTGCGCGCCCGGAGCCCGAAGAACGCGGCCAGCCACGCGAGCAGCGCCATGGCGGCCATGACACCGGCCATGGGCATCGCGGTGCCATTGTTGAACGTGCTCACCGCCCACGACGCCCCCGCCGCCGCCGTGAACTGGAGCGCGCCCAGCGCGGCCGACGCCATGCCCGCGCGCGCCGCGTGCCGCTCCAGCGCAATCGCCGCCGCGTTCGGCCCCACCAGCCCCATGGCCGACACGAAGAAGAACAGCGACACAGCGATGCCCCACAGCCCCATGAAGCCCGTCCACGCCACCGCCAGCACCGCCACCGCCGCGATGACACACAGACTCAACGCCAGACGCAGCAGCCGGTGCAGCGGCAGGTGCGTCACCAGCTTGCGGTTGAGCTGCGCCACCGCAATCAACCCCATCGCATTGATGCCGAAGAACCAGCCGAAGTGCTCCTCCGGAACGCCAAACAAGGAGATGAACACGAACGGCGAGCCCGCGATGTATGCGAACAGGCCCGCCTGCGCGAAGCCTCCAGCCAGCGCGGGGCCCACGAAGTCCGGGTCCTTCATCAAGGCGCCCAGCCGGGAGAGCATCGTCTGCGAGGCCTCATGCGGCGGCGCCGTCTCCGGCAGCGCCTTCAACACGAGCGCCAGCGCCACCGCGCCCACCACCGCCAGCACCACGAAGATGGCCCGCCATCCCAGGGACTGAAGCACCAGCCCGCCCAGCAGCGGCGCGAGGATGGGCGCCACGCCCATGACCAGCATCAGCCGGGACATGGTCCGCGCGGCGTTGGCGCCCGACCACAAGTCCCGCACCACCGCGCGCGGCACCACCAGGGCGACCGAGCCACCCAGCGCCTGCACGAAGCGCATGGCCACCAGCGCGGCGGCCGACGGCGCCAGCGCGCAGCCCAGCGAACCCAGCACATACAAAACCAGGCCCGCGTAGAGCGGACGCGTCCGGCCGAAGCGGTCGATGAGCGGCCCGGTGAAGAGCTGCCCCAGCGCCAGCCCCGCGAAGCACGACGCGAGCGTGAGCTGGATGGCCGGCGCGCTGGACTGGAGGTCCTCCGCGATGCGCGGCAGCGCCGGCAGATACATGTCGATGGAGAGCGGCGCGAACGCGGTCAGCGTCCCCAGCAGCAGCTCGAGGCCGAGCGTGCCCTGCACAGCGGGTCTGGTCGAAGGCGTGGTCATGGACTCCCTGGGCCGAGGAGGGCCGAGCCCCGGCGAATAACCGGCGCTCGACCTCCGCACCGTGAATCCGCGGCGCATCCAGAAGCACGATTGCTGGAAGGGAACGCCAATGCTGTACCCACACCCCAAGCGGCGGCCCCTGGGCATCCGCCCGCATGTCAGACCCCCGGGTTATTCCTTTTCCCGTCGCGCACACGAAGGTGTCGGGCCCTGGTGGCCCGAGTCGATGTCGCCGTTGCGCCCTCACCGCACGGAGCGAGTCCACCCAGCCGTGTAAGCGACACCCATTCCCCCGCGCGCGGCGCTGCCATGCCGCCCGCGCGCGGGGGAAAAGCGTGGTGCCCTGGCCATGGGGGCTGGGGGCCGCGCCAGCGTGGGGCGGGCCTTCGGGTCCGTTGAGCGGGAGCGGTGCCGTCATCCCGGGGGGGCGGGCGGCGCCATTCCTTTCTCCCCACGCGACAACCTGGTTTTTGCCGCCCGGGACGGGGGGCGCGCTCAGGCTCGCGGGCCTGGCTCGACCTTCCGCCGGGTGGCCGGTGCGCGCGAGGCAGGCAGCGCCTCAACCCCTCCCACTGGCTGCCTCGCGCGCTTCCGTAAATTCTCGAACGAGGGCAGGGCAGGGCGCTCGCTTCGCCGGGTGCCCGCCCGTCCTCGGGGCCTTTGCTTGCCAAGGGCCCGGGATGGGCGTCATACGAAGGCGCGAAACGGTGGCAGGGGCAGGTCAGCCTGCCCATGTCGCCCGCGACCTTCGTGAGACATGGGACTCCGGTACGACGTCATCGTGGTGGGGCTGGGCCATGCGGGCTGCGAGGCGGCGCTCGCCTGCGCGCGGATGGGATTGGCCACGTTGGGCCTGACGCTGAAGCGCGAGCGCTCGGCGGTGATGAGCTGCAACCCGGCGGTGGGCGGCACGGCCAAGGGCCACCTGGTGCGTGAGTTGGACGCGCTGGGCGGCGAGATGGGGCGCGCGGCCGACAAGGCGGGCACGCACTTCAAGACGCTGAACGCCTCCAAGGGCCCCGCGGTGCAGGCCTCCCGGCTGCTCTGCGACCGTGACGCCTACGCGGTGGGCATGCAGGAGGTGCTCTTCTCCCAGCCGGACCTCACGGTGCGCGAGGGCGAGGTCGCCGCGCTGGTGGCGGGCGGCGGCCGGGTGGAGGGCGTGGTGCTGAAGGACGGCACGCAGGTGGCGGCCTCCGCGGTGCTGCTCACCACGGGCACCTTCCTCCAGGCGCTGATGCACGTGGGCGAGCAGAAGGAGGTCGGCGGTCGTCTGGGCGACGAGGCGGCGCGCGGCCTGTCGGAGTCGCTGCGCGCGCTGGGCTTCACGCTGGGCCGCTTCAAGACGGGCACGCCGGCGCGGCTGGCGCGCGCGAGCATCGACTGGGACGCGCTGGAGCCGCAGCCGGGAGACACGCGGGCGCGGCCCTTCTCCTGGCGCACCAAGGTGGAAGGGGAGGGCGGCATGCCGTTCCCCCGTCAGCCCTCGGTGATGTGCGCGCTCACGGAGACGACGCCGCGCACGCACGCGGTGCTGCGGGAGAACCTGCACCGCTCGCCGCTGTTCCAGGGGGACATCGTCGGCCGGGGGCCGCGCTACTGCCCGTCGCTGGAGGACAAGGTGGTGCGCTTCGCCTCGCGTGAGCGGCACCAGGTCTTCCTGGAGCCCGAGGGGCCCACCTCGCCGCTGGTGTACCCGGCGGGCCTGTCCACCAGCCTGCCCGCGGACGTGCAGCTCGACTTCCTGCGCACGATTCCAGGCCTGGAGCAGGTGGAGGTGGTCCGCTTCGGCTACGCGGTGGAGTACGACTACGCGCCGCCCACGCAGCTCAAGGCCACGCTGGAGACGAAGGCCATCGCCGGCCTGTACTTCGCGGGGCAGCTCAACGGCACCTCGGGCTACGAGGAGGCCGCCTTCCAGGGCCTGTGGGCCGGCATCAACGCCGCGCTCCAGGTGAAGGGCGAGCCGCCGCTCCTGCCCGGCCGCGACGAGGCCCACGGCGCGGTGCTGGTGGATGACCTGGTGACCAAGGGCGTGGACGAGCCGTTCCGCATGTTCACCAGCCGCTCCGAGCACCGCCTGAAGCTGCGCGAGGGCAACGCGGACCTGCGCCTGGCTCGGCATGGGCACCGCGTGGGGCTGCTCCCGCGCGAGGCCTTGGAGCGAGCGGAGGCGAGGGGCCGCGCGGTGACGGAGGAGGTGGCGCGGCTGAAGCGCACCGGGCTGGCGGTGAAGCTGCGGCGGCCGGAGATGACGTACGCGCAGCTCGGCGAGGGCCGCGAGGACTGGCCGGCGCTGTCCCCCGACGTCGCCGAGGAGGTGGAGGTCGAGGTGAAGTACGAGGGCTACGTGGCCCAGGCCGCCAGGGCCGCGGCGCGCGAGGCCGAGTCCACGGACCGCTGGCGGATTCCGGAGGGCTACCGCTTCAATGAGGTGCGGGGGCTGAGCGCGGAGGCGGTGGAGAAGCTGACCGCGCATCGGCCGGGGACGGTGGGGCAGGCCCGCCGGATTCCAGGGCTGACGCCCGCCGCGGTGTCGCTGCTGCTGGTGGCGCTCAAGCGCGGAACCGGGGCGCCCTCAGTCTGCTCGCAGCCCGAGGACTGATCAAATATGGGGCTGTGGACAAGGTGTGGGAAACTCTGGGGATTGCCGTCTCCTGAATGATTCCAGTGGGTTGCAGGTAGGTTTGAAGCGGAGGGCTTGTGGATAACGCGCGGTTCGAGGATCAGCTCGCGGCGGGGTGCCGGGCGCTGGGAGTGACGGTGGCGGCGGACCTGGGGTCGCGGCTCCAGCGGTTGATGAGCGAGCTGCTCAAGTGGAACGCGAAGGTGAACCTCACGGCGATTACGGCGCCGGAGGAGGTGCTGGAGAAGCACTTCCTGGATTCGCTCGCGGTGCTGCCGGAAGTCACGAGCGCGGCGACGTTGCTGGATTTGGGCGCGGGCGCGGGCTTCCCAGGGCTGCCGTTGAAGCTGGCGTTGCCGGCGCTGGGCGTGACGCTGGTGGACACGGTGGGCAAGAAGGTCGCGTTCATCAAGGCCGCGGCGGCGAGCCTCGGTTTGCAGGGCGTGCGCGGACTGCACGCGCGCGCGGAGGGCGCGCCGGAGACGGAGGGGATTCCGCGCGCCGAGGTGCTGATTGCGCGCGCGTTCATGGACCTGCCGGATTGGCTCGCGCTGGCGCCCGCGTATGTGGAGCCGGGCGGGCGCGTGGTGGCGATGCTCGGCAAGGCGCAGACGGACGCGGAGCTGGCGGCGCGCGCGGCGGAGCGGCAGCTGCGCGTCGTCTCCGCGCGGGCGTACCGGCTGCCGTTCTCCGGCGCCGAGCGGCAGGTGGCGGTGTTCGCCAGGGAGTAGGGGAGGGGCGCGCCCATCCGCCCCGCGGATGCAGCCGAGGACGGACGGAGCGACTCGCTCGTCGAGCTGTGGTTGGGCGCTCTCTACCCCGGGTTCGTGAGTGCGCTCGTGCTCCACTTCACGGCCTGGCGCTTTGAACGCTGAGCGCTTTGGACGGGCTCGCGCTTCGCCAGATTGGGTGGGCGCGAGTTCGGGTGCTCGTTAGGTTTCATCGCGGAGGTGTCACGCATGAAGCCGCTTCCGACGGACCGTCCTCGCGCCTGGTTGTTCGAGCGTCACGCTCACGCCGTCACGATGAAGGCCTCGCGCTCCGGCTTCGAGCGTCAGTGGGGGACGCCGCATCGGGTGGTGGCTCGCGATGACGGGCGCTTCCAGGAAGCGCACTGGGGTTGGGCTTGCGAGTGTGGGCTCGAGCTGGTGGTCGTCTCGTTGCGCGAGGCCGACCGGTTCCAGGTCTTCATCGAGCCCTTGGAAGTCGACCACGCCATGGCGCACCTCGGGTTGAAGGACGAGGTCGTGGAGTGGCGTGCGGATGCCGGACGCCCGCTCGCGCGAGAAGGCTGGGCCGTGACGCGCATGGATGAGACGGGCAACCGCTACGACGTCGCGGTGTCTCCCGAGCGCGCCCATGTGGCGTGCTTCGCGCGCATCCTCGAAGCGCGTGCGCACAAGCAGTCGTACTACGTCGAGCTCCGTGGCACGCCGGCCCCTGCGGAGCCCGCGCGGAAGGACTGGGCTGTCATCCGCCAGGATGAATACGGCCATCGCGCGGAGGTGGCGCGGCTGGAGAGCGAAGCGGGCGCGCTCGCATTCGCCGATGCCTACGAGGCGGATCCGCGACACAAGCAGACGTACTTCGTGGAGCCCGTGGCTTCGCGTTCGTGAGCGTGGAGTGGGCGCTGCACACGGTGCTCGCGCGTGACGAAGCTTGCGCGCTTCATCCGTGTACCCGTGACGGCAACGAGCGCTGCTGGAGCGCGACCGTCATCCAGGCTGAGGAAGGTGGGGGCGGGAGGGGAGTCGGGCATACGGCTCAATCGGCCCCCCAAGCCATGCAGCCGGTGGTCGTGCTGATGTCCAGGTCGGCTCCCCGGCGGCCCACAGCGCATCCCAGACTGTTTGTTTCATCCCAGATGCGTTTGGGGCGCCACACGCCGTAGTACGGCCCCGCGCCCGCGCCCGCTCTCAGGAGGAGCGCGCGGAAGCCGGCCGGGAGCGGAACGCCGAGTCGGGCCTCGAAGCGCTCAACCTCGGCGAGGCTGACGGGCTGTGACGAGCTTCTCCACTTCGTTGACCCGGGCGTGGAGCACGCGGGCATGAACGTCGGGTGACGGTATCGCGTTGGTCATGCGCTGCTCCGTTGGACTGGGGCACGGAGTCAGCGCGTTCGTCGGCGAAGACGCTTGGCGATTGGCGCGGCGCCGGCTTGATGGCCGCGTTCGGAGTTCGTTCAGCGGCGTATGCGATGAGCTGGCTGGTGACGACGCACATCGACTTGAGGCACTGGCAGGGGAGGGGATGGAGTCCTGCTCGGTGAGCGGCCTGGTACCCAGTGACTCGGAAGCACGGTTGGAGTCCGGTGCTTCCGCCCAAGTGCATGCCGTTTCGCAAGGAAGCCAGGTCGGAGCGCGGGGCGCTGATGGAGCGCCAGCATGGTCGCTTTGCTGGCCAGCGAGCGGGCATGACGAGGCTCGTGCCGTTGGATGCCTGGGCCTTGTATGGCGGTCGCGCCATGAGGCTGCTCGCCTGTCAGCAAGGCGAGGACCCCGCCTCAAGGTGTTCGCCGACGGGTTCGGTGTTCGGGCGGAGTCTCCGTCACACGCCGGTGCATTCGTCCGCGGGCCTTTGCTGTTGGCCGCGAGCCCATCGTCATCCGAAGCACTGCTCCCATGTGCCCTGGATGCCGAGGAGAACCCGCGCGTTGGACGAGGGCTCCTCGCGACAAGGTCACCTGGGTCGCATCGATACAGGCTCGGCCCGGTTGGCCATGGCGTCCACCCTCGCCGCCGTTTCGCGCGGCGCCGATTCATCGGGACGGATGAGCGCGTCGTGAACGCAGTCGCGGGTCCGCGGCACTTCGATGGCTGTGGCGGTGAGCCCCGTTCCATGTGGAGCGGGGCAGGGGAGGGGGAGAAGTCGTCAGGCACCGGGTCGCGGCGAGCAACCGCGTGCGCGGTGTGATGGGTGGGGGACGGGGCGCACGCGTCCTCGCGGTGGCCTCCATCCGTCGCGCGTTCGCCCGGTTCGTGCTCCAGGCGGAACGCAGTCGCTCAGGCTTCGACCTGGAAGCGCGCTGCACAGATGGCGCTGGGAAAGCAGCCGCATCCTCCTTCACGGACGCGAGCCGACGTCGGATGAACTTGTCGGTGAAGGAGGCGGCTCGGCGCACGGCTTCGTCGCGGATGGCGCGGAGCCGAACCGGTGCGCCAACTGGATGCACCGTGGGCTCGATGCCTGGGCCGAGTCGAGCGCGGGCGCGGGCACGACATGCGCGGCGTCCGGCTGGCGGAGTTGCTCCAGCTTCGGCCGCGTTGGCTTCGGTCATCGTGAGTCCACGGCATCAAGAAGAGCGGGCGTCGCGGGTGCGGATGCTCGGCGCGTCGCGGGTGCGGATGCTCGGCGCGTCGCGGGTGCGGATGCTCGGCGCGGCGCGGGTGCGGATGCTCGGCGCGGCGCGGGTGCGGATGCTCGGCGCGTCGCGGGTGCGGATGCTCGGCGCGTCGCGGGTGCGGATGCTCGGCGCGTCGCGGGTGCGGATGCTCGGCGCGGCGCGGGTGCGGATGCTCGGCGCGTCGCGGGTGCGGATGCTCGGCGCGTCGCGGGTGCGGATGCTCGGCGCGTCGCGGGTGCGGATGCTCGGCGCGGCGCGGGTGCGGATGCTCGGCGCGGCGCGGGTGCGGATGCTCGGCGCGGGTGCGGATGCTCGGCGCGTCGCGGGTGCGGATGCTCGGCGCGGCGCGGGTGCGGATGCTCGGCGCGTCGCGGGTGCGGATGCTCGGCGCGTCGCGGGTGCGGATGCTCGGCGCGTCGCGGGTGCGGATGCTCGGCGCGGCGCGGGGCCGTGGGCGCCGAGCGCATGCGCCGTGGGTGACGCGCAACTGCTGTTCGCGTGTGCCGCCGGTGCTCGGTTGCGCGTGGAGCCCGGAAGCCAGCGGACGCGGGGCATCACCGCGAACACCCGTGGCGGACTCCCGTCTTCTACTTGGCGCTCCTCTCGCGTGGAGCGGGGGACTCACGCCGGTGACCCGCCGTCATCCGCGCGGGTGCTGGATGGACTTCCCGCGCCACGTTGGGGCATGGGACCTGGTGCCTGCGCATCGATGCGGACGTGCCCGTTGAGCGTGTGAGGCACTGAGTGGACTGGGTTTGGTGGCGCGACTGGCTCATGCGCGGCACCACCGTTGTCCGCGGCGGAGCAGGAGGCGCGAACGCTCGACCGCGGATGCGGTGGACCCATGCGAGGCGCGTGCTCCTGGCCGTTCCACGTGGAACAGGAGGCGTCGCGGGCAGTCGTGATGAACGGCTGGGGTCCGCTCATGTCCATCGCGATGGTGCGCGAACGCGTGAACGTGATGAGCGGGCGGGACATGCGCAGGGGCTCCACATGGAACAGGAAGTGGGGCGTGGTGAGGGATTGGTGCGCCCGCGCCCATCGCGTGGTGTTGGGGCACGAAGGTGCGAACACCCGAACACCATGGCTGCGCGCATGCGAACTGCCCCGCTGGTTCCACGTGGAACGGGAAGAGGCGCGTGGACGGGATGAGTGACGGCGACGCGCGCATG
This sequence comes from Corallococcus macrosporus DSM 14697, assembly GCF_002305895.1. GTDB lineage: Bacteria > Myxococcota > Myxococcia > Myxococcales > Myxococcaceae > Myxococcus > Myxococcus macrosporus. The sequence goes on along the minus strand of NZ_CP022203.1, from coordinate 8,929,758 downwards.
TCCGTTCCGTGGTGGTGGGGCGCGAAGGTGCGAACGCATGCACGTGATGGATGGGCAGCGCGTGCGTATGCGCGCCACGGTTCCACGTGAAATAGGAAGACGTGCGGGCGACCACGACGACCGGCTTCGGTGCTCATGCCCGGACCTCCGCCGTGCGCGGTGGAACAGCGCGGCGGACCGACCGCATCGGTGCGGCGAGCGGACGAGAGTTGCTCATACGCGTTGCGCCGCCATCCACGGTTCCACGTGGAACACGAAGAAGGACTGAGTACGTGGCCGGTCTGAACCGGCTTGGGGTGCGCATGCCCGTTTGGCTCCACCGTGCACCACGAAGTGCACGGCCGCGATGAACGGCTGCGAGCGCCCATGCGCGGTGCCCTCCACGGTTCCACTTGGAACACGAAGCAGGCCTGGGCGCGTGGCCGGTGCGGACCCGTGTGGCGCGCGGATGAGCGATTCACTTCGCTGCCCATCTCGATGTGGAAAGGAGCGAACGCACGGCCGCGATGAACGGCTGCGAGCGCCCATGCGCGGTGCCCTCCAAGGTTCCACGTGGAACACGAAGCAGGCCTGGGCGCTTGGTCTGGCTGAACTGGCCTGGGGCTCCTGCGCGTTCCACTTCACCGTGCATCACGAAGCGCGCAGTCGTGGTGCGCGGGCGGGTGCGCTCCGCCACGGTTCCACGTGGAACACAAAGAGGGCTCGAGTGCGTGGCGGGTCTGGACCCGTGTGGCGCGCGGATGGGCGATTTCCTTCGCCGCTCGCGGTGCGGAAGGAAGGATCGAACGCGGACGTGAGCGCTCATGCGCGGTGTCTTCCACGGTTCCACGTGGAACATGAAGCAGGTCTGCGCGTGGGTCTCGAAGCACGGAGACGAAGGGCTCAGCCGCGAGGTCTGTCGCGGTTCGTGCGGCGTGGGCGATGCGAGCACGCGGCGTTGCGTGGTGCTCGCGCGCTCATCTGTTCGGCCGTTCCACGCGGAACGGCGTGACGCCGTGAACCCATGGAGAAGGCAGTGGCTGGGATACGCGGGTCCTGAAGGTGTTGAGCTGCGCCTCGCCGGGCGTTCCACGTGGAACACGGTGAAGGCATGCGCATGTGGCGGTGACGCGCGGGCAACTGCTCAAGCCATCCGTGGTTCCACGTGGAACACGAACCGCAGGCGCGGCTGAACACGGTGCGCGCGGTCGCTTGTTCACGCTCAGGCCTGCGCTCCTCGTTCCACGTGGGACAGGGCGGCGCGGTTGCCGATGCGAGTTCCGGATGCTCATGCGTGGTCGTCGTCGTTTCACGTGGAACAGGGTGACGCGGTTGCCGACGTGCGAACGCGCGGTGGTCAGGCGCAGTGCCCGCGCCCTGGTCCAGGTGGAGCAGGGAGACTCGGTTGATGACGCGCCGACGTCGGCTTCTGCGCGTGCTCAGCGCTCTGCGTGTTCCACGTGGAACGCGGGAGCGATGAGCGGCTCGCTGGCTTGCGCGCATCCAGCGCGCCCATGCGGGTGCTTCGTTCCACGTGGAACAGGCAAAGAGCCCGAGCATGGAGCGCATGGTGATTGAGCGTGCGCGCGTGCTCCGCTTCGCGCCGCTTCACTTGGACGTGCGCGTCCGCGTGCGCGCGCCAACGCGGCGGTTGCGCGAGTCCTTGTTCATGTCCGCCTCATCACCAGTTCCACGTGGAACGCGGCGCGGTGCTCGCGCCAACGGCCGCTTCATCGCGGGTCGCCGTGGCGGTGGTCCCGCAGGTCATGAACGTCAGGTCCACGTGGAACGCGGGCGCGGTGCCTGGACTCACGCGTGTTCGCGGTGCATCGCCAGTTCCAAGTGGAACACTGGCCGCTGCTTCATCGCGGGTTGTCGTGGCGGTGTGCCCACGCGCTCGCAAGCGCCAGTTCCACGTGGAACGCGAGCACGGTGTTGGGGCCCCTGCGGGTTCGCGGTGCATCGCCAGTTCCACGTGGAGCCCTGGCCGCTGCTTCATCGCGGGTCGCCGTGGCGGTGGTCCCGCAGTTCATGAACGTCAGTTCCACGTGGAACGCGAGCACGGTGTTGGGGCCCCTGCGGGTTCGCGGTGCATCACCAGTTCCACGTGGAACGCGGGCGCGGTGCTCGCGCCAACGGCCGCTTCATCGCGGGTTGTCGTGGCGGTGGTCCCACGCGCCCGCAAGCGCCAGTTCCACGTGGAACGCGAGCACGGTGTCGGGGCCCCTGCGTGTTCGCGGTGCATCGCCAGTTCCACGTGGAGCCCTGGCCGCTGCTTCATCGCGGGTTGTCGTGGCGGTGTGCCCGCGTGTTCGCGGTGCATCGCCAGTTCCACGTGGAACGCGAGCACGGTGCTCGCGCGCCCTGCGTGTTCGCCGCGCATCGCGAGTTTCATGCGAGGGGCCAGATACGGCTTCATCGGTCATGGTCGCGGCGGCGTGCCCGCGCGCTCGCGAACGCCGCCCCCATGTGAACCGAAGCAACGATGCCGGGGCCCGAGCGTGCTCGTGGTGCATCGCCAGCTCGACACGGGGCGCCAGCCGCCGCTTCATCACGGGTGGCCACGGCAGGAACCGGCGTGTTCGCGGACGCCAGCTTCCTGTGGACCGAAGCATCGGTGCCTGAGGTGCTTCTTCGCGGCGGCTGGAGACGCCGGGCCGCATGCGCGCTCCTCGGGGGCGGTGATGAGGAAAGGAACCTCATGAGCCCCGGGGCGCTTCGCGCTCGCGCCCTGCGCATCGTCAGTGCGGGTGTTCGATGCGCGTGCTGACGCGAGCACCTCAAGAGCACCGCGTCGCTCCGTGCCCGCGAACCGCTCAGCGTGAGTGCGCGCGTTGGATGACCGTGCTGACGCATGCACCCCAACGAAGAAGATGGCGGCCGCTCATCCGCCGGTGCTCAGGGGTTGCTCCACGTGGAACGCGGTGAGGACCGGGCACTGGCGCGAGCCGACCGCTGACGGCTCCGCGTTCATGTCGCGCGGTGCGCGCGATTCGCCTGGGCCGGTGAGGACTCCGCCATGCACGCGTCAGGGGCCCTGAAAGGGCAACCCGCGCTCACCCCTCACTCAAGGGCCTGGGCCGCATGGAACCCGCAGCGGGCATCGCGGTGCATCGGAGCTCCGCGCGAGTCTCGCAGGCGGGTAACTGGAAGGTCCCGCGCACACGCCCATGGAGACCCATGGCTCATGCCCGTCGTGCATCGTGTCGCGCTCCGTCCCGGCGCTTCGAACCGCGGCGCCTCCGTGCTCCTGGGCCTCCGCGGTCAACGCGGTGGTCGTGCCTCGCGGAGCGCGATGGCCGCCGACGGTGATGACAGCGTGTCGATGCGCCACCACCCCTATCGTTGGGAGCAGCGCGCGCGGCGTGACGGTGCGCGTGGCCGCATCGCCGGTTCGTGCGACGGCATGTCCTCGTGCCTGGGCAAGGTCGCGCGTTCATGTGGAGCAAGGGGGAGGCGTCGCGATGGCCGAGCCGTCACATCGAGCCGGTGCGGTGCGTGGAGGAGGTGAGAGGTCCGAGGCCATTCGCGCGGCACCTCCGCACGAGCACGAGTCGCCGTCCCATCCGCTGTCCCACGCCAGGCCTCGCGCTCCGCTCCTCCAGCTCAGGGTGGGGCGCAGCGCTCCTGCCGAGGCGGACCCTCGGCAGGCACGGCCAACCTCGCGCCCACGCGGGTCGTTCATGGACACGGCGAAGCGCTCGACCGTGCAAAGCCATGACGCTCGTCAGCAGGGCGCGGGTGCGTCCTGGTTCGACTCACCTGCGTGACGCTGGGACGCACGCGGCGCGCTCACGCCGCGCGAGTCCGAGCGAGTCCGAGCGAGCACGTGCGCGCGCACGGCATGGCGTGCCCCTTGCTCTGGCGAGGCCGCGGTCCCGACGTCCGTCACCTCTGGCGGGCGCGGTTTCTCTCACCCTGGAGCCATCTTCATGAGACCCATGTATCAATACGGCGCTGCCGACCTCCGCCATGGCCAGTACATCCAACTCGGCGGGCATTGCATGCTCGACCTGAGTGGAAGCGCGTCCTACGCCATCGGCTTCTGGCTCCGGCCGCGCGCGCCCAGCTACGACGGCAAGCTGCTGGAGTCCGGCTCCAATTGGTACCTGGGCCTGCACGGCTTGAAGCTGATGTTCAGGCTCTCGGGCTCGTCACAGCATCAGGTCTCCGAAATCGAGCTGCGGGCCGACAGGTGGCAGTACGTCCTCATCAACTTCGAGTCGACCGGCGCCAACGCCGGCCGCTACACGGTGTACGTGGACGGCACGGTCCTCATTGAAGGGAGCCAGTCCAACATCGCGGGAAGCACGTCGCCGTTCGTGCTGGGCTCGTCCTGCGACGCGCAGTTCTTCAACGTCGCCTTCTGGTCCGCCATGCGCTCCGGCGACCAGCTCAAGCCGGTGTGGGACGTCCCGCAGCCGGACCCGACGCTCGCCGCCTGCTTCAGCTTCAGCGATGGCTCCACCGCGGATGTCTCCGGACACAACCAGGGGCAGGCGAACCTGGAGCACGGCGCGCAGGTGGTGATGCTGGCGCCGTCGCTGCGGCTGGTGAACGGCGCGGCGCAGCCCTCACCCCGCGACAACCTCACGACGGTCGCGGACGGCGGCCCCTTCAGCGTGCACGCGTGGTTCAACGTCGGCGCGCCCTCTCCCTTCCAGGACGATTCGCATACCCTGTTCGCGTGCCAGGACGGCGTCAGCAACGAGGGGCTCTCGCTGGGCCTGCAGTGGGACGGCAACGGGTACAATCTCCAGGTCACCAAATCCAGCGCCAACGGCGGCGGGCAGGGTTGGGGGCATACGCTGCATTTGCCTCCCGACACGTGGCACCACCTGGCGGCCACCTATGACGGCAGCACGCTGCTCATCTACCTGGACGGCCAGCTCGACATGACCATCGGCGGGCAGGTCCTGCCCCGGCTGGCGCAGCCCGTCTGGCTCTTCGGCGCCCAGCCAAGTTCCACCGCCCCCGGAGGCGCGACCTACGATTTCCAGGGCCACCTCCAGGCCGCGGGGCTCTGGTCCCGAGCGCTCACCGCCAGCGAGGTGCAGCAGTACATGTCGCGGGACCCCAGCGACGTCGACGGCTGCGTGGCGTACTACGCCTGGAATGGCATCGTCCTGAGCAACCAGGTGACGGGCCACCCGCCGCTGTTCCTCAACACGGCCACGCCTGGCATCGTCACCACGCCGCCGTCGGACTCCACGCCCCCGCCGGGGGCGGAGGTCAGGGGGCAGCAGGTGGCGAAGGCGGATCCGCCGCTGCCCTCCGCCCAGCAATTCTTCGCGGCGCCGGTGGCCTTCCCCACCCAGAAGCTGCTGACGCAGCCGCAGGCGCAGTCCGTGCTCGCCTCGCTGGAGCCCCTGCTGGCCGCGCTCCCCGAGTCAACGCGGGAGCGGATGCGGTCGCTCTACCGCGACAACCTGAACCAGGGGTTGGCGCGGGTGGGCGGCCCCGGGGGCGTGCCCGTGGGCGCCTTCACCGGCCAGGTGGAGGGCAACCACTTCGTCTATTACCACCACACCGCGCGGGGCAGGGTGGAGGCCGGCCGGATGGTGCTGACCGTCAACACCGCGTGCATCGGGTGGGTCGTCTCCGTGGCGGCGACGGCCTTCTCCATGCTGCTGGCGGCGTTCGGCGTGGGCTTCGCGGGGGCGAACCTCATCTCCCCCATCCAGAAGGCCGTCTCGGAGAGCACCGCGCTGCTCAACACGGTGGAGAGCGTGGCGAAGTACTCCCAACAGGACGTCAACAGCATCATCCGAATCATCAAGGCGTTCTACACGGCGGGGACCCTGGGCAAGATTTTCGGCGCCGCGCTGACGGGGAGCTGGTTCACCATCGCCGCCAACTGCACCATGCTCATCGCGCAGGTCGCCGCGCTCTGGGCCACGGGCGGCGCCTACGTGGCCGTCGTGATGCTCCAGTTGGTGGCCAACTTCGCCCTCTTCCTCTACGTCCTCACCCAGAAGCCCGACAACTGCTGAGGTCCGCACCACCGCGCCGCGTCCCGCGGCTCCCGCTCAGGCGGGGGCCCCGGGCGTGGCGAAGGGCGCCTCCAGCAGGCGCTCCGCCCCGCCGGGCGCGGTGGGAGGTACGGCCGCATGAAGGGGCACGCGCGCGAACCTCGCGGAGCCACGCCGGCTCCGCGAGAAGTCCGCCGCCGCTCACCCCCTGAAAACTGGCACAAAGGTCCGCTGACGCTCCGCACCGGCCGCGCTGGCCGCATTCCCAGCCGCCCCCGTGCGCCCGCTCGCCCGGCCGCCGCCACGCCACCCGCGCGCCGCCGAAACGGTTCCACCGGGAACAAGCGGCCAGGCCTGTCCGCCGTCCACCGCCCCAAGCCCGCCACGGAAACCCGTGAGTCACGGGCCCGCGGCGCGGGCCGCATCATTATATAGGGGCCTGACACGAGCCCTCCGGGCCCCCGTTCCACTGGCACCCCGGCGCGCCGCCTCCTTATATAAGGAGGCACACCCGGCCAGCCTCCAGGCCCCTTCCGGGCACCCGCCACCGGCCTCCAGGCCAGCGCAAACCCCCGTGAAGAGAGCAGGGAAGCAAGGCTCGCCGTGAATTTGATCCGATACCAAACCGCGTGCTAGCAGCGTGGATCAGCGCGCAACCGTGCACTGCATCACGCGCGGGGCCCAGGCCAACGGCCGGGCAGAGAGAGGATGGGCCACCGTGGGTCGTATCATCTGCATCTCCAACCAGAAGGGCGGCGTCGGGAAGACCACCACCGCCATCAACCTCGCCGCGAGCCTGGCTTCGGCGGAGCGGCGCACGCTGCTGGTGGACATGGACCCACAGGGCAACGCGGGCAGCGGCCTGGGCATCAAGCAGGACAACATCCACGGCACCATCTACGAAGCGCTGCTCAACGACCGGCCCATCCAGGAGCTGCTCCACCCCACGGAGCTGCGCTACCTCCAGGTGGTGCCGGCCACGCCGGACCTCACCGGCGCCGAAGTCGAGCTGGTCAACCAGGACAACCGCGAGTTCCGCCTCCGCGATGCCCTGCGCCCGCTGGCCCCTGAATACGACTACATCATCATCGACTGTCCGCCGTCGCTCGGCCTGCTGACGCTCAACGCGCTGGCCGCCGCGGACTCCGTGCTCATCCCGCTCCAGTGCGAGTACTACGCGCTCGAGGGACTCTCGCAGCTCACCCACACCATCGACCTGGTGAAGCAGGGCCTCAACCCGGACCTGAAGATGGAGGGCATCCTGCTCACCATGTTCGACTCGCGGGCCAACATCGCCCACCAGGTCGTGGAAGAGGTGCGCGGGTACTTCAAGAAGCAGGTGTTCGAGGTCATCGTCCCGCGCAACGTGCGCCTGTCCGAGTGCCCCTCCTTCGGGAAGCCCATCATCCTGTACGACATCAAGTCGAAGGGGTGTGAGAGCTACCTCGCGCTGGGCCGCGAGCTGATGAAGCGGGACACCCCCAAGAGCCCTCGCAGGCGCGTGGCTTGAGCCGCGCCCTGGCTGGAGTCACGACGTGGTGAAAGCAGACGCACAGAAGCGGGCCCTGGGACGCGGCCTGTCCGCCCTCATCCCCCAGGCGGGCGCCGCCGGCTCCGGCAAGGGCGGCGAGCAGGCCGCGAAGGCCGGCGTCCTCAAGCTCCCCATCGAGTCCATCCACCGCGACAAGGAGCAGCCGCGCACCTACTTCGACGAGGAGAAGCTCAAGGAGCTCTCCGAGTCCATCAAGGCGCAGGGCGTGCTCCAGCCCATCCTCGTCCGCAAGGACGGTGACGGCTACCGCATCATCGCGGGCGAGCGCCGCTGGCGCGCCTCCCAGGCCGCCGGCCTCAAGGAAGTGCCCGCCATCGTCCGCGACGTGACGGAGGTCCAGGCCTTCGAGCTGGCCCTGGTGGAGAACCTCCAGCGCGCGGACCTGAACCCCATTGAAGAGGCGGAGGGCTACAAGCGCCTGGTGGAGGAGTTCAAGCTCACGCAGGAGCAGGTCAGTGTGCGCGTGGGCAAGGAGCGCTCCACGGTGGCCAACGCCCTGCGCCTGCTGGCGCTGCCCGCGGACGTCAAGGGCATGGTGGCGGATGGCTCGCTCAGCATGGGCCACGCGCGCGCGCTGCTGGGCGTGCCCCGGCTGCCGGAGCTGCAGAACCTGGCCAGGCAAGTCGCGGAGAAGAAGCTCTCCGTGCGTGACACGGAGCGCCTGGTCCAGCAGAGTCGCTCCAGCGGGAAGAAGGACGCGGGCAAGGCGGCACCCAAGCAGAGCCCGCAGGTGAAGGCACTGGTGGAGGAGCTTCAGCGGCGGCTGGGGACCAAGGTCCGGCTCACCGAACGAAGCCCCGGAAAGGGCACCATCGAGGTGGACTTCTTCTCGTACGATGACCTCGACCGGCTCTTGAAGCTTCTCAGGAAGGAGTAGGACGTGGCGCTCCTTGGCGGGAAAAAAGACGAAGCACCCAGCAAGCCTCTGTTCAGGCGGGAGGAGGAATCCGTGTCGCAGCGTTCTGGTGAGGTCCACACGCTCCTGGGCAAGGGGAGCGAGTTCGAGGGGAAGCTGACCTTCGAAGGGCAGGTCCGTATCGACGGCAAGTTCCAGGGGCAGATCATCACCAAGGACGTGCTCGTCATTGGGGATGGCGCCAAGGTCCAGGCCGAAATCCAGGCCGGCACCGTCATCATCAACGGCCAGGTCGAAGGCAACGTGAAGGCCACGCAAATCATCGAGCTCAAGACGCCGGGCCGCGTGAAGGGCAACCTGGAGACGCCGTCGCTGTCCATGGACCGCGGCGTCATCTTCGAGGGCTCGCTGAAGATGGAGAACCTGGGCACCGGTCCCCGTCCGCCCCCGCCGGGTGGCGAGAAGAAGTAGGGCGTGCGTCCCTGGAAGCACATGGCGCCAGCCTCGCTGCTGGCGCTCTCCCTCCTGGGCGGCTGCAAGGGCTGCGGTCAGCAGGGGGCTGCTTCCGACACCGGAGAGGATGGCCGTCCATCCGCCAGCCGCTCCGGCGTGAAGGTGCCGCTGCCGGACGGCTGGTCCGCGCAGGTGGCGCCGGATGACAGCTTCCAGGCGGGCCCGCCGGGCCGCCCCGTGCTGCGGGTGGACCTGAAGCGCGGAGAGGGCGCGCAGTTGCCCTCCATCGAGACGCTGGTGGAGCGCGTCCGCGAGGAGCTGAAGGACTTCGAGTTCTCCCTGGACCAGGAAGAAGAGACGGAGCGCTACTCGCTCCTGCGCATCACCCTGGCGCCCAGGCTGGCCGACGGCGGCGTGGGCCCGGAGGCCCCCGGCTTCTTCGGCGCGCGGCGCGTGGGCAACGACTTGTTCCTCTGCGCCAGCCTGCCGGGCGCGTCCGCCGAGGACGTGCTGCGGGCCACCGACGCCTGCCGCGAAATCCGGGTGCAGGGCGCGCTGCCGTAGCACGGCGCGTCTGGCGCAATCGCACGTCGAGGGGGGTGGGAGTGTCTCCTCCTGGCGGTGGGGAGGCAGGCGAGCAGGCGTTCGTCACCGGCTCGTGAACATCCAGCGCGCCTCGGGTGTCCCATCGTTATGCATCCAGGGTGCACTTCCGTGCACGCCACGCCGACATCGACGCCCAGGGGCTTCCCCTGACCGTCACGAATCTCTAACCTCCACCCTCCCGGACTGCGTTGGGTGCTCGCCTCGGGCCCATCCAGGACCTCCACGCAGTGCCCTCGCAAGGAGTCCCCGCATGTCGTTCTCCGGAATGCTCCCCCTCCCGCTCGCCACCGTGGACATCGCACCCGTCGGGGAGCAGTTGATCGCCGTGGGGGGCCTCGTGGTCGCCGGGCTGGGGGCGCTTTGGGCGGCCTGGACGCGTCCGTCCCCGCAGCCGGTGCCCGTGCCGGTGCGGAGCGGCTCGCGCCGCAACCCGCGCCGCTGAAGCACCGCCGCCCCTGACGCCGTTCCACACCCTGGAAACGGCGCGGGGCGCGAAGGCGGGGGGAGTCCCCGCCCCGCGCCCCCTTGGAGCACCTTCGCCTCAGCGCTTGAAGGCCAGGGAGAGGGCGAAGTCGCCCGCCGCGTCCGTCCACCACTCGGCCAGCGTGAGCCCCGCGGCCGACAGCTCGGATGCCACCTGGTCCTGGTGGAACTTGCAGCTCACCTCCGTGCGCAGCACCTCGCCTTCGGCGAAGTCCACCTGCTTGCGCAGCGTGGACAGCCACACCTTCTGCGCGCGCCGGGACACCAGGCGCATCTCAATCCAGGCGTTCTGCTCGTCGAAGGGCGCGATGTGCTCGAAGGCCCCCGGGTCGAAGTCCCCGCCCAGCTCGCGGTTGAGCACCTTGAGCACGTTGCGGTTGAACTCGGCCGTCACGCCCGCGCTGTCGTTGTAGGCGGCGTACAGCCGCTCGCGGTCCTTGATGAGGTCGGTGCCCAGCAGCAGCCCGTCCCCCGGCTGCAACCCGGCGGAGAGCTGGCGCAGGAAGAGCGCGCGCTGCGCCGGCTTCAGGTTGCCGATGGTGCCGCCCAGGAAGGCCACCAGCCGCCGGCCGCCGTTGGGGAGCTGGCCCAGGTGCCGCTCGAAGTCGCCCACCACCGCGTGCACGGTGATGCCGGGGTACTCACGCGCCAGGCCCGTCGCCGCGCGCCGCAGGAAGGCCTCGCTCACGTCGAAGGGGACGAAGCGCGCGAGCTGGCCCGCCTCCTCCAGCGCGTCCAGCAGGAGGCGCGTCTTCTCGCTGGTGCCGCTGCCCAGCTCAATCAATGTGTCCGCGCCGCTCAGCCGCGCGATGTCGCCCGCGTGGGCCAGCAGGATTTCCCGCTCGCGCCGCGTGGGGTAGTACTCCGGCAGCCGGGTGATGTCGTCGAAGAGCTGGCTGCCGCGCTCGTCGTAGAGCCACTTGGGAGACAGCTCCTTGGGCATGCCACACAGGCCCTGGAGCGCCTCCTCGCGCAGGGCGCGCTTCGCGTCCCCCGGCTTCACGTAAACGTCCACCTGGACTCCCGGCGTGGGCTGCGTGTCCTCGCCCGGAGTCGTCACCGTCGGTACCGTCGTCACCCGCATCGCCTCACCTCACCTCGCGTTCCGTGCACAGCGGAAGCCGGCGAAAATCTGCCGGCGGTTGGGGAAGTCCCAGTTGCGGAAGCCGTTGCGCACCGCCACCGGTGCGCTGGCCCACGCGCCTCCCCGGAGGACCTTGTAGGCCTCGCCGAAGAACACCTCGGAGTACTCCGGGTAGGGAAAGGCGCTGAAGCCCGCGTAGGGGCGGAAGTCGCTCGCCGTCCACTCCCACACGTCACCCAGCAGGCCCCAGACGCCGTCGTGGCTGACGCCCCGCGGATGGCTGCCCACCGGCGCCGGGCCCCAGGTGTCTCCGCCCAGGGTGGCGTGCGCGCGCGTGGGCGGCGTGTCACCCCAGGGGTACTCGCGGGGGCGGCCATCGCCGCCGCGCGCGGCCTTCTCCCACTCGGCCTCGGTGGGCAGCCGCTTGCCGGCCCAGCGCGCGTAGGCGTCCGCCTCGTACCAGCACACGTGCTGCACCGGCTCGTCCCCGGGCAGCGGCTCCACCTGTCCGAAGCGCCGCCTCAGCCAGGTGTGGTTGCCCTGGGGGAGCCAGAAGCCCGGGTGCCTCAGCCCCTCCGCCTGGACAAGCGCCCAGCCCTTGGGGTGCCACCAGCGCGCATCCTCGTAGCCCCCCGACTCCACGAACACCCGGTAGTCACCGTTGGTGACGGGGTGCGCGTCCATCAGGAACGGGGCCACGTCCTGGGTGAACGCGGGCCGCTCGTTGTCGTAGGCCCAGGGCCCGGTGCTGCCCAGCCGCACCTCGCCGCCGGGGATGAAGACCTCGCCCTGGGGCACCGCGCCGGGCCGGGGGCGCGGGCGCGCCGGGGGCACGGGGTACGCCGGCGCCGTCATGAGCTGCAGCGTGGCGGCCAGCGTCTCCGCGTGCTGCTGCTCGTGCTGTGCCACCATGCCGAAGACGTAGCCGCCCCGCAGCAGCGGCGCCGCGCTGTCCTCGGGCAGCCGGTCCAGGTGCTCGCGCACCGCCTCCCGCACGCGCCGCGCGTAGGCGAAGGCGGCCTCGGGGGGCAGCAGCGGCAGCTCGGCGCGCGTGGCGCGCGGGTGCCGGAAGGCGTCGTAGATGGCGTCGAAGGCCGGGTCGGTGATGGCCGGCGCCCCCAGCGCCCGCAGCAGCCACTGCTCCTCGTAGTTGGCCACGTGCGCCACGTCCCAGATGAGCGGCGACATGAGGGGCGAATGCTGACGGCGCAGCGCGGCCTCCGGCAGCCCGCCGAGCATCGCCAGCACGCGCGCGCGCGCCGTCTCCAGCTCGCTCCAGGCGCGGGACTTCCAGGGTGAATGGGGCCCGCCTTCCTCAAGCGGGTGACGCTGTTCCTCGCCCGTTTGGAACATCACCCGTCCAAGGTAGGGAGGCGCCCGGCGCGGAGGTAAGCCCCCGCCTCACCGGCGCCCGAGCCGCGCGTGAAGGAGCGCACGTTGCCCGCGCGCCCCCGCTGCCCCGTCTCTACGCCTGGCGCGGAGCCACGTCCTGGTTTCAAACGGGAAATCCTCCCATGAAGTTGAAGCTCAAACACTCTATCCGCTCAAGGCGCGCGGGGAATGGGGACGGGACGGCGGCCCCCGGGGACGGCGCGGGGCCGGTGGGTGGCGCCGCTCAGGGCGCGTCGTGGACGCGGGCGAGCCCCAGCAGCGTGAGGGTGCGCGAGCGCTCATCCCACGCGTACTCCAGCTCCAGCCCGTGCTGCGGCACGACATGGCGCGCCACCAGCCCGTTGGCGGCGGCGGGCGCACGCAGGGCCGAATCTCCCAGGCGCTCCAGCACCTGCTGCAGCGCGTGGAACGTCTCCGCCGTCATGCGGCCCACCTCCCGCCACGCTTGTGGCGCGTAATGCACGCGGTGAGGGCCCTGTCGTTGGCGGAGCTGCGGCATGTCCCGGTGTCCTTCGTCCTTTCCGGGGATGCTTCGTATGCCAACGGCGTGCCCACACCCCGGCGCTTGGATTTTCAACAAGCTGGGGCAGGTGCCGGGTGACCCGTGCTGCAGGAGTTACAGGCTTGCGGCCTCCGGGACGGAAGAAAGGACAGGCTCGAAGTCCCGGGAGTCACTGTTGAATGGCCCTTCGGGGCTGGCCATGGAAACGCGAGGCCGGCCCGGTGGACGGCCGGGGAGGCGGGGCATCGCGAGCCCTCGGCGCGTCCTGGCTGCCCGCCCGCGGCGGACGTGCCCAGGTTGAACGGAGGGCCGGGCATGCGGCGGCCCCTGGCAAGGAGGGAGGAAGGATGGCACGGCGGAGGTACACGCCCTGGTCCGCCACCAACGGCCTGCTCTTCGGGATGGCCGCGGGCGTGGTGCTGGCGTTGGCGGAGGTGGTGCTGGCGGTGGCGTCGGGGGACGGCCCCCTGCGGCCGGTGCGCATGTCCGCGGCGGTGCTGCTGGGGCCCCAGGCCTTCACGGCCCAGGTGGCGGACGGCACGGCCCTGCTGCTGGGCGTGGGCGTGCACCTGGTGATTGCGGCGGTGGTGGGGCTCTTCTACTCGGTGCTGGACGCGTGGCTGCCGCCGGACGGGCGCAGCCGCTGGGAGTTCCAGGCGGCGGTGGGGATGCTCTACGGCATCTTCGTGTGGCTGGTGAACTTCCAGTTCGTCGGGCGCGGCTCCTACCCGTGGTTCCTGGAGGTGCCGCAGTTCCCGCAGATTGTGCTGCACGCCGTCTTCCTGGGCCTGCCCCTGTCCACGCTGTTCACCGCGGCGGAGCGCCGCCGGTTGCTGCTGGATGCGGCGGAGAGCACCCCCGCCCGCTGAGGCGCGCGAGCGCTTTGAAAAAACGCGGAAGGTATGGTGAAAGTACCCGACCTTGAGGGTTTGCCCGGCGTCTTCCGGACGGGCGGCGGGCCGGCCCCCCTTCCGTGGACTGACACACGCATGGACACAGAACTGGCGAGCATGCTGGGGGCCGCGTCGAGAGCCGCCCGGGTGCGGATGGGCCTGACGCAGGCGGATGTCGCCGAGCGCATCGGGATGGCGTCGGAGGTGTACGGGCGGTTGGAGCGCGGCCACATGCTGCCCAGCGTCCAGAACCTGCGCCGGCTGTGCACGGTGCTGAACGTGCCGCCCCACGAGCTGCTGGGCCTGGGGGAGGGCTTCACCGCCCCGCCGCCGGTGAAGGAGAAGGCCGCCGCGAAGCATCGCGAGGACGACACGCCGGAGATGCGGCGGCTGATGCGCAACCTGCGCAAGCTGACGGCGGTGCAGCTCAAGCTGATGAACCTGGTCGCCTCGGCGATGCAGCACAAGAAGAAGTAGGCCGCGCCGCCGGGCCCCGCTACGGCGCGTTCCGCGTGACGAAGGGGAACGTCTGGACGGCGAAGTTCCCCGCGGCGTCGTCCATCCACACCTCCACGGTGTGCTCGCCGTCCACCAGCTCGCGCGTGTCCAGCTCCGCCGTCCAGGTGCCGTCCGGCTGGAGCGTGGCGGCCCGGATGCCCGAGCCGTCCCGCGTGAAGGCCACCCACCGCGCCCCGCTCACCGCGTCCGTCACCCGCGCGGTGATGACCACGACGCCGCTGTACGCCTGCCCCGGCGCGGGCAGCAGCAGCGCGGCCTGGGGCGGCGCGTCGTCGTAGCGCACCGTGCGCGTCAGGGTGGTGCGCAGTCCCGTCTCGCTCGTCACGTCGATGGTGAAGACGTTGTCCCCGGGCACCAGGTCCACCGTGGCCTGCACGCCGCCGCCGCCCCGGGGCAGTGCGTACGCGCGCCCCGGGGACAGCGTCACCGTGGTGGCGGACGCGGAGTACACGCCGATGTCGTAGGGCATGGCGTCCTGGGGCTGCGGCCCCACCAGCCACCCGTCCGGCAGGCCCGTGGACACCCACGGCGCCGCCGCGTCCACCCACACCGTCAGCATCCGCTCCGTGACGTGGCCCACCGAGTCCGTGGCCCGCACCAGGATGAGGTTCTCCCCCGGCCACAGGTCCACCCGGTGCGTCACGTCCCCGCCGCCCGCGGGCACGTCCGTCACCTGTATCCAGTTGGTCTCCACGCGCACCGGGGACCAGTCTCGCACCACCATGCGCACGTCCACGCTGTAGGTCGCCATGGCCGCGCCGGGCGTGGGGGAGACGAAGGTGATGCCCGGCGCGGTGTTGTCCACCATGACCACGGCCTCCTCGCTGGCGATGCCGCCGAAGGTGTCGGTGGCCACCAGCCGGATGACGTTGGGCCCGTCCACCAGGGGCAGCACCGCGTCCACGAAGCCGCCGCTGGGGTCGGGGGCCACCGGGTGGCTCACGCCCTGGATGACGAAGGTGGCCGAGTCGATTTCCGCGCCCGCCGCCAGCGGGGTGACGAAGCCGCACGCCTCCAGCGTCAGCGCGTCCGTGAAGCCCGGCAGGCCGCACAGCGTCACCGACGGCGCGGGGTAGGGGGACGGGTGCACCTCCACCGCGAAGGCCGCGGCGCTGCCCAGCCGGTTCTCCCGCGCGGGCGAAAGCGTCACGCCCGAGTACACCGCGCGCAGGTCCTGCACGCCCAGCTCGCTCCAGGTGGAGGCGCGGGGCCGCCACACGAAGGTGTACACGCCGTCCCCGTCCGCGTCGTTGTCCGCGCCCACCGTGACGCCCGCCACGGAGAAGGTCACCACGCCCATGCCGGGGCCGCGCGCCTCCCAGCCGCGGTCATCCACCACGCGCGCGGACAGCGTGTTGTCCAGCGCCACCGTGAGCTGGCCGTCCACCGGCGCCAGCAGCGTGGTGGTGGTGGGCACGCCGTCGGTGGGCGGCGGCGGGTTGGTGTACGTGGTGACGCGCACCGAGCCCTTCACGCCCGCGGCCTCCTGGGACGCCGCCACCACCATGACCTCCGAGCTGAGCGACGGCGCCAGTCCCTCCGGCGCCGTGACGGTGAGGGTGAGGGTGGCCTCGGTGTCGGGCGCCAGCTCCAGCGTGGCGCGGCTCAGCGAGGCGGTCCACCCGGGCAGGCCGCCCTGGGTGCTCAGCCGGTAGCTGTCCGTCTGGTAGCCGTGGTTGCGCACCGTGACGGGGTAGGTGACGGACTGCGCGCGCGGCAAGTCGTGTTCGAAGGGCCGGCGCGCGCCGCCGCTCACGCTGACGCCCACGCTGTAGTCGCCGAAGCACGCCAGCCCCAGCGAGGCGAAGGTGGTGGGGATGTCCGGGTAGCGCGTGTCCGCGCCCCAGCTCCCGTCGGCCGCCTGCCGCGACTTGAGCCACTCCAGCGCCTCCGACATGCGCCCGTCCGCGCCGGGCTTCCGGCCGGCGAGGCACAGCGCGTACAGGGAGATGCCGGTGGCGAACTCGTCCGGCGCGTCGCCCTCCAGCGAGCCCCAGCCCGGCGCGCCGCCGCCCGCGCGCGTGGACAGCAGCCGCGTGGCCATGGCCTCCAGGGCCTGGGCATTCACGTTGTCCGCGCCGGGGCCCGCGGCCTTCAGGCCCACCATGGCCCACGCCACCTGGTGCGTGTAGCGCTGGCCGTCGTTGCCCGGGCCGTCCGTCCCGTCATTCATGTGCGCGCGCACGTAGGCCGCGGCGCGCTCCAGCGCGGCCTGGTATTGCGCGGCCCGGGCCGGGTCCACGCGCTGCCGGGCCTGGGCGACGGCCGTCATCATCCGGGCGGTGACGCCCACGTTGCCGTAGCCCACCGGGTAGAAGGGGAAGTCCTCGCGCCAGCGGCCGGTGGCCTCCTGCCGCGTCAGCGCCCAGTCCGCGGCCCGCACCAGCGCGTCCGAGTAGCGCGTGCCCAGGTGCGCGTCATAGCCCGCCAGTCCGAAGGCGGAGTAGCTCGTCTTGGCGTTGGGGTAGTGGACGCCCTCGTGGAACCACGAGCCGTCCGCGCGCTGCTCGGAGACGAGCCGCCCGGCGATGAACTCCAGGTTCTCCCGGTTGGTGCGCCCGTTGTATGTGAGCGCGTCCAGGTCGTAGCCGGTGGTGCGCGCGTTCGCGAGGCCGAACATCGCCGCGCCGTGGCGGTGGCACGACGTGCAGCCGAAGCGCGCCGACCAGTTCGCCGCGTCCGCGCTGAGGTAGTTGATGGCGCGCTGCGCGGACTCGGCGTTGGTGGCCGCCCGTGCGGGCCCGGTCAGCAGCAGACCCGTCAGCGTGACGAGGACGAACGCGACGCGCGCGAGCGCGCCGCGCGGCAAGGCAGGTGAAGCGGCGTGTGAGGGCATGGGGGGCTCGCTCGAAGAATACCGCGCTGCGTATTCATGCAAGCAAAGCGCCCGGGGAAGCGGGCGCATGCCTGGCTCGCGTGCATGACAGCCATCACCTGTCCACGCGGGTCGCGCATCACCCCGAGGCGGGTTCACCCGAGGCATTCAAGACACATGTGCAATGCATGCTCATGGCCCTGACGCGCCGCGTGCGCGGCCTGGGCGCGATTGACTTGAAGCCAAAGTCATCCAGCGGGAGCGGCGAAGCACCCGCGGCCGTGCGACAGGCATTGCACGGGGGGGCATCACGGCGGCTTGTCGCGGCGGCGCGGATTCTCTTCAGGAGGCGGTGCGCCCGGGGCGGGGTGCGTCCGAGCCTCATGCCGCGGAGGGAGGGACGAGACGCGAGCGCGCTCGACTCATATCGGCTCAGATGCGCTGAGCGAAGGAGCCGTCGCAGTGGGCGTCCCCTCCGCGGTGTCGCCCCAACGGAGCCCTCGCGCCGGGGGGGCGGAGCCGGTCCCGGAGCTCGCTGTTCGGGAATGTCGGGGGTTTTGCGCCGCGAAATGTCCCGACATTTCCAAACAGCGAGCGCCTCAAGTGCGCCCCGGCCCGCCTGGCGTCCTGCCTCATGGCGCCCCTGATTCGCTGACGTCGATGCGCGCTCGGCCCGTGTGGGCGGCCAGCGCTGCTCGGACGACCCGCTGGCCAGGCTCAAGGAAGCGGCGGCACCGTCACTCAACAGCCTCCGCCTGTTCGCTTCATCCGCACGCCGCTATCAGGGGGAGGGTGGACCTCAGCTCCCGACGATGTCGAGGGCCTGTCCGAGTCCTCGCGCCAGGGCGGCGTCATAGAGGGCGCGGGCCAGTGCCACGTCCTGGAGGGCGAGCCCGGTGGAGTCGAAGACGGTGAGCGCGGTGTCGCTGGTGCGGCCGGGCTTCTTGCCGGCGACGACCTCGCCCAGGGTGCCCGCGATCTGCTCGGCGCGGAGGAGGCCGTCGTGCAGCGGGACGTTGACCTCGCCGGAGTGGAGGGCCTGCTCGGTGTCGTCGATGAAGACGCGGCCTTCGGTGAGGAGGCGCGCGTCCAACTCCTGCTTGCCGGGGGCGTCCGCGCCCATGGCGTTGATGTGGGCGCCGGGCTGGAACCACTCGCGCTTCACCACGGGGACGCGGGCGGGGGTGGCGGTGCAGACGATGTCGGCGCCGCAGGCCTCCTGGGTGCTGACGATGCGGCCGCCCTTCTCGGCCTGGAGGGCCTTGGCGGCGGCCTCGGAAGTGTCCGCGAGCAGCAGCTCCAGGCCGTCGCCGAAGAGGGCGCGGTGCGAGTCGATGAGCACGCGGGCCTGCACGCCGCAGCCGACGAGGCCCAGGGTGCGGGGCTGCTTCTTCGCGAGGAACTTGGAGGCCACGCCGCCGGCGGCGCCGGTGCGCCAGGCGGTGAGGAGGGTGCCGTCGAGGATGGCCAGGGGGGAGGCGGTGTCCGGGTCGCTGAGGATGTAGAGGGCGCGGACGGTGGGCAGGTGGTGCTTCTCCGGGTTGCGCGGATGGGCGTTGACCCACTTCACGCCCGCGGCGCCGTCGAGGAACGCGGGCATGGCGCGGAAGTCGCCGTCATAGGCGGGCAGGGAGAGGTACACCTTGGGCGGCATCAGCGACTCGCCGAGGCCGTGGGCACGGAAGGCCCGCTCGACGGCGGTGAGGCCGAGCTCGACGGTGTAGAGGCTGCGGAGGTCCTTCGCGCTGAGGATGAGGGTGGGCATGGCGGCGCTATATAGCGCTGACTCCGCCGGCTTGTGCGTCCACCCACTCCGCCAGGATGTCCGCGTGACAGGGGCCGGGCTTGCACCAGCAGCCCAGGCGTCTGCCACGCAGCGTCAGCAACGCGGCGCGGTAATCCGCGTCATGCCGGGTGCGCAGCGCCAGGTACCAGCGGAACGCGTCGAAGGCGTCCTCCTCTGGCCCCATGCGGCGCAGGGCCTCTTCGCGGACGCGCGCCTGCTCCGCTTCCGGCAGCGAGCCCAGCCACGGCGCGAAATAGGCGCGCAGCATGGCGCCCGGAGTGCGCACGCCTCCGGGCTTGAAGGGATTGCCGAAGCGGCCGGGCACCGGGTTGAGCGGGCTCGGCTTCGCGTAGGCGCGGAAGGCCCGGCCCACGTACACGTCGCAGCCGTCGTGGACATGGACCGCCGTGGTGCGCGTCGCGGTCATCGGCGTGGCTCCGAGACCTCTTGAATCCAGACGTGCTCCGGTCCCCAGGTGAAGAGCAGCCGGTGCTGGGAGACAATCGTGAAGCCCGGCGCCTCCACGGGCCGCGTCACGGTGATGATGCGCGTGCCGGGGCGGCAGGTGCGGAAGCGCTCCACCAGCCGGGCCCGCGTCTGAGGCGTCAGCGCCGTCCAGTTGGTGAAGACATGCGTGGCGTCCTGGAGGTCCGCGCGCGTCGCGTCGCCGACGATGAGCTGCGCGCCCGCCTTCTCCACGGACGCCCGGGCGAGGTCGACGTGGTGCTGCATCAGCTCAATGCCTCGGGCCTCCGCGCCCAGCCAGCGCGCGGCAATCAACGTGCGGCCGCGTCCCGCGCCCAGGTCCACCAGCCTTGAGCCCGGGCCCAGGCCGGCCTTCCGGAAGAGCCACACCCCGGTGTGTACCGGCATCTCGCCGTACATCAGCTCCTTGAAAATCTGCCCGCTCGCCTGGAGCACGCGAGTCGTCTCGAAGGAGCGCTTCAGCCGGTACGGCGAGACGCGGACCTCGTGCAGCCACAGGCGCAGGTAGGGCGGGAGCAGCCGGGGGTGGCGCAGCAGCAGGAGGACGTCGAAGAGCCGGGTGAACAGCTCGATGAACACGATGCTGATGCGCAGGACGACCAGCGCCGGCAGGGACATGCCGTAGTCGTCGTCGTCCTGCGCGGGTGGGGGAGAGGGGCGCTCCGTCACGGTTCCTCGAGAGGCCGGGAGAATAGCACTCCGAGGAACCGTGCCCGTGGCTTCACATCAGCGGATGCGCAGCAGCGAGGCGCCGGAGTTGGGGAGGAGGCCGCTGGAGTTGCCCCCCGTCAAATCGGACAGCTCAGGGTTGTGAATTCGCAGTGAGGAACTCGCGGGGAGACTTCATCTTGAGCCCGGGGTGCGGATGGCCGCGGTTGTCGTCGCCTCACCAGAGGGGGCGCCGCTCGATGTCCGAGGGCGGGGCTGACAGGGCGAGGGGCGGGATGAGAGGGTACTGCGTCCGGAGCCTCAGCCCCCGGGCTCGCGCCAGTCTGACGAAGGCAATCCCCTCGATGAACACGTGGGCGTCGGTGGCCAGGGCCAGCGGGTTGCCCGTTCCCGACTTCCTCGCGCGCTCCATCCGGGACTGCCAGGCCTCGATGGCCCGCAGGAGTGCCTCCTCGAACGCCTCAGGGTCTCCGTGGAGCAACGCTTTCAAGACGTCGAAGCGGGGGAACTCGGCGCCGTCCACCGCCCGCTCCAGGCGGTCCAGCAGGTCGAACAGCTCCGCCCGTGGCGTCTCAGGCAGGGCCAGTCGAGGCAGGAGCCGGAGGGACCAGTACTCATCCTCGTACTCCATCCCCGCCTGCCATTGAGGCTCCGCGAGCGCGTCAATGCGTCGCACCAGCGCCTCATCTCCCAGGGCCAGCGCATCCAGCAGCGGCTCCGCCCGGCTGCGCGCCAGGTAGTAGGGGTCCAGCGCTGGCCACAGGTGCTTGCGCTCGAGCAACTGCAGGTAGCTGTCCGCCGCCTGGTACAGGAGATAGAAGAACGTGTCCGCGTCGTAGCTGGCCAGCAGCGTGCCGCACCCCATCCGCCGGTAGAGGAGGCACACGTCGAGCACATGCTTGGGGTGCACGGTCCCCTCGCGCAGGACCTGGAGCCTCAGGTCGATGAGGTGGCCGATGTTCTCGGTGGTGAACTCAAGCTCCTTGATGCCCATGTCCTCTCCGGGGATTGGTCATCTCGACATCAGCGCATCGAAGGACTGGCTCGAGATGCGCTGGCGCGCGCCGGAGGCCTCCTTCAGCTCGTGGTACTGGCGTGACACGCGGCCTCGTGTCCGCACCCGGAGCGCCCCTCCGCTGCGCAGGGCCAGCTCCAGCGCCAGCACGTGCCGGCGGCGCATGGGCGCCTGGGCGAGCGCCGCGAGGAGCACCCTGCCGTCGAAGGGTTCCCCGTACAGGTAACGCTTCTGGGGGTCGAACTGCTTGCGGGCGCCGAGCCACCAGTCCGCGATGGCGTCCGCGGCTGGTACCGGGAGCGCCTGCTCGGGCCTGGGTGACAGGTCCGCCTCAAGGTCGTCCTCATCGAGCGGCGGCAGCTCCTGCTCCTCTGGCGACGTCCCCACGTAGGGGCCCTCGAGGCGCAGGCCGGTGATGGCGCAGAAGGCTTCCGCTGCCAGGAGGGAGGTGGGCGGGTCCTCTGCCATCCACTTGAGGCAGACCTCCGCGGCGGACACCTGCCCGCTGAACCCCAGGGCCCACAGGGCCTGGTGCCGAGACTCCTTCGCCTCGAGCCCTCGCAGCACGACTTCCAGGGCCTTCTCCCCGCCTCCCAGCGCCAGCAGCACCCAGGCCCGGGCACGCTCCGCGCAGCGCACCCCGGCCAGCTCCTGGCATGCGCTCCAGGCGGCCCGCATCCCTCCCAGCAACCCCAGCTCGATGCCCGCCAGACACACGGCGGGCTCCGGCGACGCCAGCGCGGCGCGGACAAGGGCCGCGCGGGCCGCCTCTGGCAACAGCCGCGCGCTCCTGAGCGCGGAGACCCGCACCGCCAGCTCCCCGTTCGCGGCGAGCGAGGTCAGCGTGCCCGCATCCAGCGACTCGCCGTGGAACGCGGCCACCTCGAGCGCCAGCGCCTTCAGGGCGGGCAGCGGGGACGCGGACAGGGGCGCCAGCCGCTCGGCCCACCCGGGCTCCTCCCGGAACTCCAGGGCCCCCTGGATGGCCACGTGCCGGGCCGCGTCACCTGCCTCCAGCGCCTTCAGTAACAGTCCGGTGGCGTCCCGGCCCCGCTCGGCGAGCAGCACGTACGCCGCGGCGGACACGCGCGCGGGCTCATCCTCCTCCAGCGCGGGCTCGGCCAGCTTCCGGGTCACCACGCCGCTGGCCTCGGCCAGCGCGTCGAGGTGTGCCACCAGGCGCGCCTCTTCCTCCCCCGTCTCCTGCAGGTCGAAGCGCGGCGACACGAGGCACTGTTCACGCCGGGCCCACAGGAAGGTGGCCTCGTCCAGGTGCTCCTCGAAGATGTCCCAGCGCGGGAGCAGGTCTTCGCGCAGCCCCGTCAATTGATGCCCACCGTTCCACCCTTGATGCGGTGGTTGCCCACGGCGCTGGACTCCACCTCGACGCCCTGGATGGAGACCCGGCCGTTGCGGCGCAGGGTGATGCGGGCCTTGCCGCGGGAGCGCACGACTTCGTCCTGGCCCTCGATGTGGACCCGCTTGCCATCCACCTTCGTGATGACGCCGGCCTCGGGCCGGGCCAGGTCCGCTCCGGGGGCGTGGCCGGGGTTCTGCTTTGGCGCCCCCATGGCTAGTAATCCTCCTTGCAGATGGCACACGTCTTCTTGCCAGTGCCCTGGCCCACGGCCATCACGGGGGGCTGGAGCACCGGCGTGGGAGGCGTGTTCTTGTCGTTGTGAAGCATGAGGTCCATGGCCCGGGCCACGTTCTTGCCTTCAATCTTCACGTCGAACGAGTAGTTGACGAACTCGGCCTTGCCCTTGGTTTTTCCCGAGACCACGCCTCCGCCCGCGGTGCCGGCCTCGTCCCCGGTGCTGGTGCTGAAGTGGGAGTCCTTCAGGCACGGCGGGTTGCCATCCACCGTCACCGTCTTGCTTCCCTTGGCCGTGTCCGAGGACTTCGCGATGTTGGGATAGGGAATGGGGATGGGGCCGGCCGGGCTCGGTGTCTTGCAGACGTCCGGGAACGCCACCGAGGTGCCGTTGCTGTCCTTCGTCACCACCGACATCTTGTTCACGCCGACATGGTTGGCCATGGCTTGCCTCGTCAGTCCTTCCAGAGGGGCTCGCGGAGCTGCTCCGCCGGAGGCGCGGTCAGCGTCGCGGCGGGGATGAGGCGGTACTCCTCACGCGTGGGCATGCCCCGGATGCGCGCCAGCCGGACGAGCGCCAGCCCCTCCACGAAGATCTCGGCCTCCGTCGCCAGCGCGTAGGGATTGCCCCGCTCCGACTCCGCGTCGCGCTCAAACTGGCTTGTCCAGGCCTGGATGAGGGCCTCCAGCGCCGCTTCGAAGCCCTCGCGGTCTCCGCGCGCCAGCGCCACCACCGCGTCGTAGCGGGGGTAGACGATTCCCTGCAGGGCCTCGTGCATCTGGCGCAATTCCTCACGGGTCTCCGGCTCGCCGATGGACGGGTCCAGGAGCCGGGGCAGCAGCATGAAGAACCAGAAGTCCTCCTCGTACTCCATGCCTTCCCGGTACTGGGTCAGCGCGCGGGCGTCGATGCGGCGCACCAGCTCCGCGTCTCCGAGGGCCAGGGCATCCAGCAGCGGCTCGGCCCGGCCGCGCGCCAGGTCGTAGGGGTCCGCCAGCGAGGGGTCGCGCTCCTTGCGCTCGAGGAGCTGGAGGTAGGCGTCGGCGGCGTAGAAGAGGCCCTGGAAGAAGAAGCTGGTGTCACCGCCGGCCAGCAGCGTGCCGCACCCCATGCGCCGGAACATGCGCGAGAGGTCCAGCACGTGCCGGGGCTTCGCGTTCCCCTTGCGCAGCGCCTCGAGCCGCAGGTCGATGAGTTGCTCCAGTTGGAGGCTGACGAATCCCGGGTCCATGCTCATCCTTGACGTCCCTTTACGCTCACCAGGTGAACTTTTCGCCCGGGCCGACCACGAACAGGCCGATTAGTTGCGCCTCTTGGAGCCGCTGCACCAGGTCCGAGCGGATGACGATGACGCGCGGCCACTCGCCCAACCGGAAGAGCTTCAGCTCCGCGGGCACCTGCTCCTGCCGCACCACCAGCCGTCGGACCGACAGAATCTCGTCCGTGCGGGCGCTGGCGGAGAACTTCGAGCGCTCCCGGTCCATGCACTCGACCTTCTGGAGCGGGTTGACGATGTAGAACCGACTCTTCAGGGCACGGCCGCGCTTGTCCTTCAGGGTGACGGGCAGGTACTCGAAGTCGTCGCCCGTGATGCCCTCCGCCTCCAATGCCTCGCGAGCCCGGGTGGAGACGATGAGCGTCCCCGAGGTGTTCTCGACGAAGTCGCAGAGCATGTCACCGCCCTCCTCGGAGAGGGTGAAGGTCGTCGACTCCGGGATGGTCCC
Source organism: Corallococcus macrosporus DSM 14697 (assembly GCF_002305895.1). Lineage (GTDB taxonomy): Bacteria > Myxococcota > Myxococcia > Myxococcales > Myxococcaceae > Myxococcus > Myxococcus macrosporus. The sequence continues at coordinate 8,905,377 of NZ_CP022203.1, read as the reverse complement.
CTTCAGGCGGACGCCATCCGTGAGCTGCATGTAGTCCGGGACGTTCGCGCTGACATCCTCAAGATAAGCCAGCCGGGGATCCGAGTTGATGCTGAAGACCTGGTATGCCATCTCGCTCACCAGATGAAATCCTCGCCTTGCTCGACCACGAACAGGCCGGTCAGTTGCGCCTCTTGGAGCCGCTGCACCAGGTCCAAGCGGATGACGATGACCCGCGGCCACTCGCCCAACCGGAAGAGCTTCAGCCTCGCAGGCACCATATCCTGCCGCACTACCAGCTGTTGAACCGACAGAATCTTGTCCGTGCGGGCGCTGGCGGAGAACTCCGAGCGCTCCCGGTCCATGCACTCGACCTTCTGGAGCGGGTTGACGATGTAGAACCGACTCTTCAGGGCGCGGCCGCGCTTGTCCTTCAGGGTGACGGGCAGGTACTCGAAGTCGTCGCCCGTGATGCCCTCCGTCTCCAATGCCTCGCGAGCCCGGGAAGAGACGATGAGCGTCCCCGAGGTGTTCTCGACGAAGTCGCAGAGCATGTCACCGCCCTCCTCGGAGAGGGTGAAGGTCGTCGACTCCGGGATGGTCCCCTTCAGGGGGATGCCATCCGTGAGCTGCATGTAGTCTGGGACGTTCGCACTGACGTCCCGGAGGAGGGCTACACGGGGATCCGGGTTGATGCTGAAGACCTGATACGCCGTTTCGTTGTTCATCACATTCCCATCCCCTCGTTGCGCCGGGGTCATCTGGGCTCGAGGACGAAGAACCCCTTCTTGAGGAACTTCGCACGCTGCTTGTCACAGATTCGTTTCATCGCCTGGGAGAAATCGGCGGCCGCTGTCTCCTCGGCATCATGCGGCGTCTCGGGAGTCTGCTTCAGCCCAGCGTCGATGAGCTTTAGGACGGGCTCCAACGCCGATTCAAGCTCCCTCGAATACGGCTTGTGGTCCGCGCCCATCTGCCAGGGAATGTGGGCGGCGAGGTCCAGGATGCGCCCCGGATAGACCTCGTTCGGCAGGAGGATCATGTTGTCTGGATTGTGGATGTTCCAGGTGCCCTGCATGACGATGCGCGCCCGGGACATGTAGTTCATGATGCTCGGGTCGGTGCTGGGCCCGTTGAGCACGAACTCCTGAAACGCGCTGGCGGGAATCATGTGGTGGTGGTCGTGCTCGTACGGGAACCACTTGCCCAGGCCCTGCATCGCGGGGTTGTCGCTCTGGGGAATGTGGAAGTTGATGGGCGCGAGCTGCGCCTTGTCGACGATGGGCGTGGCCAGCTCGCGGAAGGCATCGTCGTAGTCCGTGAGCGCGTTGTTCTTGGTGGCGCCGTAGACCTGCTTGAAGTCCTGCGGGTCCAGCGTCATGCGGTGCTTGACGTCCCAGGCGTGCCTGTCTTTCGCGAGCCAGCCCAAAGACTTGCCGTAGCGGCCGCGGTAGGCGTCAAGGAAGCGGGTGCCCTTGCCCGCCTCTGACTTGTTCTTCCGGGCCGCGATGTCCTCGGCCAGGGTGGTGTACTCATGCGTCTCGCGACTGAAGGTGTACTTGCGCCGGGCCGTGTCCATGACGATGAAGCCCAGCTTCATCGCCACTTCCCGGTTGTCGCTCCGAGCCTCCCCCGTGCCCGGAATGCGGCGCGTGTTGTAGACCTCGGGCTCGCTCTCCGCGCGCTTGATGCCATTGGCCCGGTAATGACAGGCGTGCGTGTCGTATTCCCCCTTGGGAATGGCGATGCACTCGTCGCTCGAGGTGCCGTATTCGTGCTTCCAGAAGCAGGGCTTGCCACCGCTCTTCTTGTGGAGCTCGATCAGGAACTTCCGCTCATCGATGTGCCGATTGTCCGGGTCGTTGACCTTCTTCGCGCTCATCGGCGTCCTCCCTGCGGGGTTGGAGCAGAAGCGAGCGGGTCAGCCCCCCGGAGGATGGCGGCGGCCACCTCACCGCTGTCCGCGCTGGACCACACCAGGATATCCCCCCCGCTGACGTGACGGCGCCACAGGGCATGCGCCCCCGCGGCCAGGGCCACCGCGCCGCTGGCGGCACCCGTGTCTCCCAGGGACACGGCCGGCCAGTGCTGTGCGGCCGCGGAGAGGTCGTGCTCCTCCGACAGCCGCACGAGCGTGTGGGCCCACTCGTCGGCCCGGCTGTCCTCCCCGTTGAGGTCCCCGTAGATGGCCCGCAGCGGGCGCTCCTGGGGGAGGACGCGGGCAATGACCTCCGACAGCGCCGTACCGGCGGACCGGGCACCGGAGGCGCGAGTGGCCTGCTCCCGCCCCGTCTCGGTGGCCTCCACGGTGCAACGGATGACCGCCTCCCGGCGCCTGGCGTCACGGAGCGGCTCGAGGAGGATGGCCGCCGCGGCCTCGCCCGGGACGAGTCCCCTTGGCTTGATGGTCAGCTTCAGCCGCCGCGTGGCCGCCAGCAGGGCCAGGGTGTCACTCTCCAGGAGGCTGTCCACGCCCAGCACGAGCGCGCGCTCGACGTGCCCCTGCTCGATGGCGGTGGACGCCTCGCGCAGCGCCCAGAGCGCGGCGGCGTGCCCCCGGAACACGACGTGCTGGCGGTGCTCCGGGATGGCGAGCCCGGCCTCGGCCACGAGCCGCGCGGGCAGTTGCTCCTGGAGGATGTCGTCGTAGAAATCGAGCTCCCGGTTCCTTGTCCGAGTCAGACCGACGTAGAGCCCCGTGCCCTGCCAGAACCGGGCGGGCTCCTGGCGGAGGCCTCCCTGGTGCAGCAGGTCCTCCATGGCGTGGAGCCCCATCCGCAGGTAGCGCCCGAGCCCCTGGAAGCCATCGGTGATGCCGCGCAGCGGGTGGGCGGTGAGGTGCTCGTTGCCGTTGCCCGCGTCTGCGGGCACCTCGAACTCCACGGGCCAGGGCCTGGCCATCCCGCATCGGAGGGCGCCATAGGCCGTCACGAGGTCATGGCCGACCGTCGTCACCATGCCCAGACCTGTCATCGCGAGGGGTGTCATGGCCGCTATCCCACTGAAGGTGGCTTCACCGCGATGTCCCAGACGTCGTCGGGCCCGTCCCACAGGGTGACGCTCCCTCGCCACAGGAGCATGACGCACGCGTCATCCGTGTCGATGATGCAGGTGTCGGGCTTCAGCGCCATGGGCGTATCCCCCGAGAAGGACAGGCTCACGCTCACCTCGGGTGGAGCTTCGGCGGGGAGCTGGAAGGAGAGGGGCCGCGGGGAGGCGTTGACGACCGTGACGGGGGTGCCTCCCTTCAGGTAGCCCGGCACCACCAGGCCGGCGGGCGCGGCGTTGTAGTAGCGCCGGTCGAAGTCCTTCGGCAGCCGGGGCATGCGCTGCTTGCGCCAGGCCTCGTCGTAGGTGCCCGCGAAGGCCGCGCGTGGCTGCCAGTGCGGGGAGAGGAAGCCAAACCCCGCGGGAGGCACGCGCTGGCCCGGTTGCTTCAGCGGGTGCTCCGGGTCCTCCAGGTTCGGCAGGCGGAGCTCCCCCTCGAAGGACCTCGAGTCCACGCGGAAGCCCACGCCCACGGGGTTGCGCGGCTCGAAGGCATGGCGGGCCGGGTCCGGGGCGCCGCGGTCCCACCCACCGAAGGCCCGCTCATACCGCAGGGGCATCCGCTCGAAGGGCAGGGGACGCGTCATGGAGACGCTCCCCAGGCTCTTGAACCACACCCTGTCGCCCACGACGCGCACGGCCTTCTGCGCCGTTCCGACCTTCAGCGACACCAGGAGGGAGGTGGTGTTGCGCTCGCGGGCATGGGCGTGCCCCACCAGCACGATGTCCGCGGCGGGCTTGAAGGGGGCGCACTCGGGCTCGTAGCGGTAGCTGGACGCCTCTGGGGGCCCCCACCACGTGCCCCCTGCATTCACGGGGACCTGCTTCTCCGCGAGCCGCAGCGCGCCCTGCCCGAGCCGGTAGGTCGCCTTGACGACGAGCACGAGCGTGGGACGTCCGTCTTCATCCGGGAGCACGAAGGGCTCGCAGGCGAACGGTGTCCGGTTGTCGATGGCGTTCCGCATTGGCTTTGCGGACGGGAGCTGGTGTCCCCCTGCAGCTCGCGTCCCAATGCCATACTACCCCGCGAAAGATTCCGACTCTAGCTCCGCCCGGGCGGGTCCGCGGCTACTCCGCCTTCTTCGCGCCTGTCCGCTGCCAGAGCTCGCGCAGCAGAATGGTGGCGAAGCGCGAGTCATTCAGGATGTACCGCCGCCACAGGCGCTTGGGCTCGTTGACCAGCCGGTACAGCCATTCGAAGCCCGCGCGCGAAATCCACACCGGCGCGCGCTTCGCCGTCCCGGCGATGAAGTCCAACCCCGCGCCAATCCCAATGGCCACCGTGGGGCCCAGCTTGGACGCGACCTGCGAAATCCACACCTCCTGCTTCGGGCTGCCCAGCGCCACCAGGAGCAGGTGCGGGTCCTTCTCGCGAATCTTCGCCACGATCGGGTCGTTCTGCGCGTCGCCGCCGTCCAGGCGCACCATGGGCGAATCCCAGCCCACCACCTCCACGCCGTACTGCTCGCTGACGATGCGGCCCACCTTCTCCGCCACGCCGGGGCCCGCGCCCAGGAGGAAGACGCGCCACTTGCGCTCCGCCCCCAGCTTCATCAGCGGGAGGATGAGGTCGGAGCCGGCGATGCGCTCGGGCAGCGACACGTCCATGGCGCGCGAGGCCCAGACAATGGGCATCCCATCCACCACCGAAATCGTGGCGCGCGAGTACGCCTCGCGGAACGGCACGTTGTCCTCGGCCAGCACCACGTGGTCCACGTTGGCCGTGAAGACGTAGCCGCCCTGGCGTGAATCCACCAGCCGGCCAATCTCTGTCACCGCTTCCTCGAAGGTGAGCTGGTCGATGGCGAGCTGGCCGATGTTCAGGCGCGCGCGGCCGGTGGTGAACGGGGACTGAGGAGGCACGGGAGTCGCGGCGGAGCTCATGGCTTCTTCACCGTCAGGTCGAGCACGGTCATGGAATAGGGCGGCAGCCGCTGGGTCAGGGAGCTTGCGGCCTTCGCGCCGGGAGTCTGCTCGGTGAACCCCCCAGGTGCGCCCGAGTAGCCCAGCACGCGCACGCTGTCGAGTGTCCCGCAGCCCTTGAGTTCAATCCGCGCCTGGGCGGCCTGGTCCGGGTCGAAGTTGAGCACCACCGCCACCAGCTTGCCGCCCGCCTCGTCGCGCGAGGCGAACACGCTGGTGTTCTCCGCGGCCTTCGCTGGCACCCACAGGTCCTGGAAGCGGCCCCCCTTGCCGTCGAAGTTCCGGAACGCGCGGAACGCCCAGAACACCGGCGAGCCCTCCGTGGGGTACTGCCAGAAGTAGGCGGAGTAGATGTTCTCCTGCGCGAAGCGGCCCAGCGCCTCCGCCTGCGCCAGCCCGCCGCTCATGTGCCGGAAGGCGCCGAAGTTGTACTCGCCAATGGAGATGCGCAGGCCCGGGGAGTTCTCGGCAATCCACTCCTTCATGCGCGGGATGAGGCGCACGGGCTCGCCAATCCAGGACTCGTCCTTGTAGGTGGGGTCCCACAGCCCGCGCGTGGAGCGGATGCGGCGCGCGTTGGTGGCCGGGTCCGTGTTGCCCTCCAGGCCGACGCCCACGTTCGTCTGTGGATAGAAGTGCAGGTCCACGATGTCGAGCAGCCGCACGCCCGTCTTCTTCTCATGCTCGCGGAGCTGCCGCAGGTACCAGGGGAGCAGCGGGACGTTGCCGTGCGCGCGCCGGTCCGAGTGCGGCATCTTCCCCGGCGCGAAGTCCAACGCGGACCACAGGTAGTTCGTCCAGCCCCACTCGGCCGGGCCGGCGATGAGGGCCTCCGGGTCTTCCTTCCGCACCACCGTGCCGTAGGCAATCGTGCGCTCCAGCAGCCCGTCATAGGACAGGGGCTCCGGGTGTACGTCGCGGTGCGTGGAGTTCCAGAGCATGGGCTCGTTGTCCAGGATGTACGTCTGGACGCTGCGCTGGCCCCGCGCCTGGTCCTTCTTCCGGATGGCGCGGATCCACTCGGCGACGAACTCCGGCGGCGCCTCCACGCTGGTGAGCGTCGGCGAGCCGGGCTTCAGCGGCGTGCCGTCCCGGGCCAGGCCGTTGCCCGAGCCGTTCTCCTCCTGCTGCTGGGGCCCGAAGCGCGTCACCGGGAAGCCCACGGACTTCGTGTCCTTGGCCACCCAGCCCAGGATGGGCACCGTCAGCGCGGACGTCATGCCGTGCTTGCGGTTGGACTCCAGGAAGTCGTCGTAGCTCAGGCCGATGTCGACGTTCTGGTAGAACCAGTCGTTGGCCGTGTTCCACGCGCCGCCCAGCTTCCAGTTGTAGCGGGACGTGGGGTTGCCGCCCCAGCGGCGCGTGGTGGCGCCCAGCTCGTACTGGTGCTTGTCGCGCTTCTCCGTGAGCCCGTCGAAGGCGATGCCGTAGATGAGCGGGCTGATGCGGTGGCCCGGCGCGGTGCAGTCGATGGTCATGGGCGCCTCGCGGCCACTGCCCTGACCCTGGCGGCCGCCTCCCGCGGCCAGCGCGGCGGCCAGGTCCGGCGGCAGCGGCACCAGCGCCACCTTGTCGAAGAGCACCCACTCCCGGCCCACGCTCTTGGCCGCGCGAAACACCACGCGGTCGAAGGGCTCGCCGCGCGGGTTGAGCTGCTCCATGGGGATGACGATTTCAGACCACTCGCCGTCCTTGCGGACCTGGAGCTCGGGGATGATGGGGACGCGGGGGAATCTGGCGGCGCCCGGGGCGTCCAGGCGGACCTCCAGGAACTCGCCGAAGGACTCCGGCGCGCTGAACCGGAACATGAGCGCGCCGAAGGTGCCCTCCAGCTTGGGCCGGTAGAGAATCCACCCGGCGTAGTTGAACAGGCGCATCCGCGCGGGAGCGCCCTTGGGCAGCGCGCGCTGCGCCCAGCCGAGGTCCTTCCAATCTGGGGACAGACCGCCGTCGTACAGCATCACCGGCGCGGTCTGCTCTGTGCCGGTGCCGGGCGTCGTGGCGGCGTTGCCCGTGCTCGCCGCGTTGCCCGTGCTCGCCGCGTTGCTTGTGCCCGTCGCCGCCGCGCCCTGCGCCTCCGCGCCCACGGCCCGCGCCACCGTCACGGTGCCACCGGCCAGCAGCGCGCCCGACAGGATGGCGGCGCCCGCCTTCGTTCGTGAACGCATCACTCCGTCCTTCCAGACCGCGTCATTACCCCGCCGCGCTACAGCACGACGTCGTCCATGTCCTTGCGCGGGAAGATGCGGGCGGGGATGCCCACGGCCACGCTGTCCGGCGGCACGTCCTGGAGCACCACCGCGTTGGCGCCGATGCGCGAGCGCGCGCCGATGCGCACCGGCCCGAGAATCCGGGCCCCCGCGCCAATCCACACGTCATCCTCGATGACGGGGTAGCCGTTGTCCTTCGCGGTGCCCACGGTGTTGTTCCCGTAGAAGCGCACGCGGTCGCCGATGCGCGCGTCACCGCCGATGACGACGCCCAGGCTGTGCACGAAGTACACGCCCTTGCCCAGCGTGACGTCCTTGCCAATCTCAATCCCCATCACCGCCGTCTGCGCCACGCGCAGCACGTGGTTCAGCAGGGGGATGCGGTAGGTCAGCGCGGCCTCGCGGGCGCGGTTGAGCGCGGTGATGCGGTACGAGTCACTGGTCAGCACCACCTTGGCAATGGACTTCGCGTCCGAGTTGCCATTGGCGGCCTTCGCCAGCTCCAGCGCATCCGTGACGAGCGAGCCAATCATCGAGTCCCTGGCCTTCAGCATGGTGTGTGACTACTCCCCCCGGCCCTGCAGGTAGCGGGCGACCTCGCGGGTGATGCCCGTCCAGCCGCCGGCCTCGCCGCGCGCGCCGCGCAGATACTCCATCCCGTACACCACGGAGGTGCCGGCGAAGGCGGCCTTCTCCAGGCCCAGCTTGTCCGCGGCGTTGGCGGCGTGCATCACCGCGCGCGTCAGCACGCGCGACGCGTCCGGCGCCACCAGCGTGGCCGCCAGCAGCGGGCGGGTGAGGGGGTTCGTCTTGAACAGCAGCCGCCACGGATTCACGTCGCGCACGTCCGGGTGCTTGCGCGCCACCTGCGTGTCGAACATGCCGTAGCGGTGCGCGCGCTTCAGCCAGCGCTCGAAGGAGACGTGGTCGCTGCCGTGCAGCACGTACGCGTCCCGCGCGAAGACGAAGCCGCAGCCCGCCTTCTCCAGCCGCACGCCCAGCTCCACGTCCTCCGACTGGCCCAGGGACTTGTCGAAGCCGCCCACGCCCACGTAGTCCGCGCGGGGGAAGGACACGTTCCCGGTGAACAGGTGCACGCCGCGCGCCCGCGCGCCGGGGGCGGAGAGCTCCTCCGCCATGCGGTTGTTGAGGTACGCGTACCAGCGCTCGAACAGCGGCATGTCGCCAATGGACGGGTCGGGGCGGATGCGGCCCAGCACCACGGTGCGCGAGCCCGGCGGGTGGTGCGCCAGGTGCCGCTCCAGGAAGTCCGGCGCCACCTGCATGTCGTCATCCGTGACGAGCACCACGTCACCACGCGCGGCCAGCACGCCCCGGTGCCGGGCCGCGGCGGCGCCCGCGTTCTGCTGCACCTCCACGCGCAGGGTGTAGGGCAGGGCCAGGGCTTGGAGCGGCGCGCGGGTGGGCTCCTTGGAGCCGTCATCCACAACGACGACCTCGAACCGCTCGGGCGGCAGCGTCTGCCCGGCCAACTGCCACAGCAGCCGGGTGATGAGGGGCAGCCGGTTGTACGTGGCGATGACGACGCTGAGCCGCGGAGCGGAGGAGGAGCTCATGCCTTCTTCTTCTGGGAGAGCGCCCGGCGCTGCTTCTTCGTCAGCCGGGGAAAGGTGACGCTGCCGAGGAAGCGCTCGTGGCCCACGAACTCCAGCGTCTTGTTCGCGGCGCCGAAGTCCGTCTCACCTAGCGTGACGCAGAGGAGGCAGCCGTCGGCGGCCAGCGCCAGGGGCAGGCTGGCCGGGTGGGTCAGCAGCGAGTCGATGACGGCGACGACGCGCTCACCCCGGGACACGCGCTCGCGCAGCGCCAGCACCTTCTGCGCGGCGGCCGTGGGCGACAGGCCGGTGGCGTCCTCCAGGTGGATCTTCTGCGTGTACGCGTAGGGCGCGCCCGCCTCCAGCACGGCCGCGGCGGCCTCCAGCGCGGGGGCGCCGGGGTGCGCTGGCACCACGGTGAGGAAGGCCCAGGCGTGGCGCTCCAGGGCGAACCACAGCCGTTGCAGCGCCGGGGACGGAATGGCGCTGTCGGTCGGAGTGGCGTCGGCGGGAGGTGCGCTGGAATCGGCTGCCATGGGGAGGCGCCCGGTATAGCGCAACGCGTGGCGGCGGCCCAACGGCCTCGCCGGGCAGCCCGGGGCGCGGCGGCCCGCCCACCCGCCAGGGCGCAGCGCCGTGACGATGGCCACACCGGACACCGGGCGCCGCGCCGCGTGCTCCCCGGGCGGCCCGGCGAGGCCCGAGGCGCCCATTCCACCGCGTGCGTGGAGGCCCGGTAACGGCTGGGTGCGCCCCCACCCACGCCGTGTCGGGGGCAGGCAGGCGTGTTATGCCATCCGCTGTGCAGAAGATTGGCTATTTGATTCCCGAGTTCCCCGGACAGACGCACATCTTCTTCTGGCGCGAGCTGCAGGCGCTGCCGGGGAAGGGCGTGACGCCGGAGCTGGTGTCCACGCGTCCGCCGCCCGCGCGCATCATCTCGCATAGCTGGGCGCGCGAGGCCATGTCGCGCACGGAGTACCTGGCGCCGCCGGGGCCCCTGGGGGTCGCCAAGGCCGCCGCGGAGGTGGCCCGCGCCATGCCCACGGGCTGGGCCCGGTGCCTGGCCTCCATCGCCCGCGCGGAGGGGCTGGACGCGAAGGGCCGCGCGCAGCTCCTGGCCTTCGCCGTCATGGGCGGCCGGCTGGCGTCGCTGGCGCGGGAGCGGGGCTGGACGCACGTCCACGTCCACTCGTGCGCCAACGCCGCGCACGTGGCGCTCTTCGCGAACCTCCTGTCGGGGCTGCCCTACAGCCTGACGCTGCACGGTCCGCTGGACGACTACGGCCCCAACCAGCGCGAGAAGTGGCGCCACGCGAAGTTCGCCTTCGTCATCACGAAGAAGCTGCTCAAGGAAGTGCATGAGGAACTGGCCGGCGCGCTGCCCTCGCGCATCGAGCTGGCGCCCATGGGCGTGGAGCTGCGCAAGTTCAACCGCGCCGTGCCGTACGCGGCGTGGACGGGGGAGGGCCCGCTGCGCGTCTTCTCTTGCGGCCGCCTCAACCCCTGCAAGGGCCACGCGGACCTCATCGACGCGGTGGGGATGCTGCGCGCCAAGGGGCTGGACGCGCGGCTGTCCATCGCGGGCGAGGACGAGGCCGGCGGCACCACGTACCGCAAGGTGCTGGAGGCCAAGGTCCAGGAGTCGGGCCTGGGCGACGCGGTGACGCTGCTGGGCGCGGTGAGCGAGGACGTGGTGCGCGGGGAAATCGAGCGCGCGCACATCTTCTCCCTGGCCAGCCTCCAGGAGCCGCTGGGCGTGGCCATCATGGAGGCCATGGCCATGCGCGTGCCGGTGGTGGTGACGGGCGCGGGCGGTGTGCCGGAGTTGGTGGATGACGGCGTGGACGGAATCCTCGTCCCCCCACAGCAGCCCGGCATCCTGGCGGACAGGCTGGAGGCCGTGGCGCGCGACGCCCAGGAGGCGCACCGGCTGGGCGAGGCCGGCCGCCGCAAGGTGGAGACGACGTTCAGCAGCGAGCGCAGCGCGGACATGCTCGCGAAGCTGCTCCAGCGGGCGGTGGTGTAGCGGTCCACACGGTGGGACGTCCTCCCGCGCCGGAAGGTGTTGCCGGGTCGTCACTGGCCCGCTGGCGGCCCTTCGTGGACTGGCCGGAGCGGCGGGCCCGCACAATGATGTGGGCGTCCTGACCGGGGGTGGTGTGTCCGCCTGTCCGCCGGGGACGGCGGCGGAGCGGGCCGGCCCCGTTGCCAAATCCCCACGGGCGCATTACCGCCTGGGGTCAGGCTCGAAGGGAGGCATCGCGGGTGACTGCGCCCGAGCAACCCACGTTCCATGCACCCACCCGGCTGGAGCCGCTCGTCACGAGCGTCCTGCTGGTGGATGACAACGCGGCCAACCTGCTCGCGCTGGAGGCCGTCCTGGAGCCGCTGGGCCAGCGGCTGGTGAGGGCGTCCTCCGGCCCCGAGGCCCTGCGGTGGCTGCTTCGGGAGGAGTTCGCCGTCATCCTGCTGGACGTGCAGATGCCCGGCGTGGACGGCTTCGAGACGGCCCGCCTCATCCGGCAGCGTCAGCGCACGCGCTACACGCCCATCATCTTCCTCACCGCGCACAGCCGCGACGAGGCCCACCTGGTGCATGGCTACACGGTGGGCGCGGCGGACTACGTGGTGAAGCCCTTCCACCCGGACGTGCTGCGCTGGAAGGTGGAGGCCTTCGTCGGGCTGTACCTCCATCAGCAGCGGCTCCAGCGGCATGAAACGGCGCTGTGGGAGCGCGAGCGGCGGATGCTGGAGCAGCAGGGCGAGCTGCGCTTCCGCCGGCTGGTGGACACCATGCCCCAGTTCGTCTGGGAGCTGCTGCTGGACGGCACCATCGGCTACGCGAACCGGGGCTGGCTGGACTACGCGGGGCTGACGCCGGAGCAGGGGCGGCGGTGGAAGGACACCCTGCACTGCCTCCACCCGGAGGACGTCTCCCCCCTCCGCGCCGCCTGGCAGGAGGCCCAGCGCGCCGGCCACCCGCTGGAGCAGGAGTGCCGGCTGCGGCGGGCGGATGGGGAGTACCGCTGGTTCCTGTCCCGCACCATCCCGGAGCGGGATGAACAGGGCCGGCTCGCCGGCTGGGTCTCCACGGCGACGGACATCGACGACGCGCGCCGCGCGGTGGAGACGCTGCGGGCGGCCAGCGAGGCCAAGGACATGTTCCTCACCATGGCGGCGCACGAGCTGCGCACGCCGCTCCAGGCCGCGCGGGGCTACGCGCACCTGGCCTCGGTGAAGGCGGGGGACGCGCTGGCGCCGGGCGTGGACAAGGCGTTGCAGGGCATCCACCGCAGCGTGAATCGCATGGCGAAGCTGGTGGAGAACCTGCTCGACGTGGGCCGCATCCAGCGGGGCGAGCTGCACGTGGAGCCCAGGGCGCTGGACGTGGGCGCGCTGCTGCGCGACGTGGCCGAGCACTTCCAGCCGCTGCCGGACGGCCAGCGCATCGAGCTGGACGCGCCCGAAGGGCTGCTGGTGCCCGGGGACCGCGAGCGGCTGGACCAGGTGTTCACCAACCTGGTGTCGAACGCGCTGCGCTACTCACCGGAGGGCGGGAGCATCCGGCTGGTCGCGCGTGAGGACGCGGGCCGCGTGCACGTGGCGGTGGTGGACCACGGGCTGGGCATCCCCTGCGGGAAGCTGGAGGACATCTTCGAGCGCTTCAGCCGCGCGCACGGGATTTCCTACGGCGGCTTGGGCCTGGGGCTGTCGATTGCCCGGGGCATCGTGGAGCGCCACGGCGGCCGCATCTGGGCGGAGTCCGCCGGCAACGAGGGCGAGGGCAGCACCTTCCACGTCGTGCTGCCGGTGGCGCCGGGCAGGTCGTCGTCGGCGTGACGCCGTGGCGGGGGCTCAGCCCTTGCGCGCGGCGGTGGGCTCGGGGGCTTCCTCGTTCGGATAGGTGATGGCGCCCGGCGGCGGCACGGGCGCGGTGGGCGCCGCGCCCAGCAGCCGGCTGCGGGGCATGGGCCACGCGCCGGTGTGCACCGCGAGCTTCCCCGTCATCGCCACGGCCAGCGATATCTGGAACGTGCAGATGTACGAGATGATGCCCATGTCGCCGAACACCTGGTTGATGTACGTGGCCACCAGCCCCACGATGATGAGCGCGGCGGCGCGGTGCTCCGACACGTTGGAGCGGTGGTACGCGCGCACCACCAGGTAGACGGTGACGGCCAGGTACAGCCACACGCCCGTGTAGCCCAGCATCCCGCCGAAGGCGAAGAGCCCCAGCAGCGAGTTGTGCGGGTGGAAGCGGTACTGGGGGAAGACGAAGGCGATGTCCGGCAGCGGGATGGGCTCCAGGAACTCATGGCCGTAGCCGGTGCCCAATATGGGGAACTGGGCCCACGTCGCGATCATGTCCAGGTTCTCGATGTCGCGGTAGTCCAGGTTGCCCTCGCCGCCCTGGCCATCAATCAGCGAGCGGATGGTCTGCACCGGCGCGAAGACGGACGAGCCGGAGTTCCACCCCGCCGCGATGTACACGACGATGAAGGGCACGAAGAAGGGCGTCAGCCGGACCAGGAACTTCTTCAGCGGCGTCCACGGGTTGATGAGGAAGGCCGCCAGCAGGCAGCCGGCGAAGCTGACGTAGGCCAGGCGCCGGTCGTTGAAAATCATGCCAATGCCGATGAGCGCGATGATGCTCAGGCCGCGCAGCACGTGCGCGGACTTGGGCTTCTCCACGAAGCGCAGCACCGCCACCAGCAGGGCGAAGACGAAGGTCATCGAGTCCGAGTGGGACGTGGTGTACTCCACCTCCACCCCCAGCTCGTGCACCACCACCATGGCGAAGTAGGTGCTCACCGCGGACTTGGTGAGGCCGGCCAGGATGATGGTCTTCGCGAAGAGGGGCCAGTCCTCCGGCCCCCGCATCGCGTAGTGATACATGGCGACGATGAAGGGCATCATCGCGGCCTGGTGCCATTGCCAGAGCGAGTTCTTGATGTCCCCGCCCCGGGCGATACCCCGCACCTCCATCCAGAGGATGGCGATGAGGGACAGCGCCACCGCGAAGAGCAGCGGCCGCGGCATGGGCAGGGGCTCCGGGTCGATGCTGGACCCCTTCACCCGGCGGTACATCGCCAGCCCCATCAGCCCCAGGATGAGCACGTCCACCAGCGGGAAGCGCAGCGCCCCGATTTTGGTGATGTAGCTGAGCTGCGCGAACATCAGCTCGCCCAGCGGGTACAGCGGCGAGGGCCAGAGGCCCGCCTGGGGCCGCTCCGGCACGTAGTCCACCGCCAGGACGAGCCAGGTCACCACCACCACCGGGTACTTCACCGGCACCTTCAAGATGACCCACACCACCCCCAGCCCCAGCACCGGGGCCAGGGCCACGACGGGGTGGAGGAGGGCGCCGCCCACGGTGGCCAGCACCAGGAAGGCGAGCAGCGCGGTGTAGCGCAGGTAGGGCGGCCGGTGAGGGGCGTACATCGGGACCGGAGGAGGCTACATCCCAGGCACGGGTTGGGATAGATGGAGTGGCACGTATGCCTGCTCCCCGCCCTCGCGTCCTCCTGATTGCCGAGCTGTGCAACCCCGACTGGGTGAGCGTCCCGCTCGAAGGCTGGTCGCTCTACCGCGCCCTGGCCGAGGTGGCGGACGTGCACCTGGTCACCCACGTGCGCAACCGGGAGAACATCCTCAAGCAGGGCGTGCAGGAGGGCTCCCGGTTCACCGCGCTGGACTCCACGCCGGTGGAGAAGCCGCTCGACAAGGTGGGCGAGGTGCTGCGGGGCAAGACGGGGGTGGGCTGGACGACGGCCACCGCGCTGAGCGCGCTGCCCTACTACTACTTCGAGGAGGTGCTCTGGCGCCGCTTCGGCCCGCGCATCGAGGCGGGGGAGTTCGACCTGGTGCACCGCTACACGCCCATCAGCCCCACCACGCCCAGCACCCTGGCGGCGCGCTGCAAGAAGGCGGGCGTGCCCTTCGTCATGGGGCCGCTCAACGGCGGCCTGCCGTGGCCCAAGGGCTTTGGCGGCGCGCGGCGGCGGGAGAAGGAGTGGCTCAGCTACGTGCGGGACGTCTACAAGCTGATGCCCTTCTACAAGTCCACGCGGGAGCACGCGTCCGCCATCCTCACCGGCTCGCGCGCCACGCGAGGCCAGGTGCCGGCGCGGTGGCAGGGCAAGACGGTGTACGTGCCGGAGAACGCCATCGACACCCGGCGCTTCGGCACGGCGAAGTCGGAGGGCCCGGTGGAGCTGCCGCTGCGGGTGGCCTTCGTGGGCCGCTTCGTGCCCTACAAGGGCATGGCCATGCTGATGGAGGCCGCCGCGCCGCTCATCCGCGAGGGCAAGGTGGTGCTGGAGTACATCGGTGACGGGCAGGAGATGGCCAACCTCAAGGCCCAGGCGGCGCGCGAGGGCATCGAGTCCGGCGTCACCTTCGCCGGCTGGGTGAAGCACCACGAACTCCAGGGCCGGCTGGCGAAGAACCACGTCTTCGGCTTCCCCAGCGTGCGCGAGTTCGGCGGCGCGGTGGTGTGCGAGGCCATGGCGCTGGGGCTGGTGCCCATCGTCATGGACTACGGCGGCCCGGGGGAAATCGTGAGCCCGGCCACCGGCTTCGCCATCCAGATGGGCACGCCGGAGGAAATCGTCCAGCGCGTGCGCGAGGTGCTCACGAAGCTGGCGGCGGACCCGTCCGTCATCCGCCCCATGGGGGAGCGCGCCCGCGAGCGCATCTTCAAGCACTTCACCTGGGAGGCGAAGGCGGAGCAGGTGCTGGAGGTGTACCGCTGGGTGCTGGGCGAGCGCGCTCAGCCGGACTGGGGCATGCCGCTGGCGGACTGAGGCGGCGCCTCACTCCTCCAGGTCCAGCTTGCGGTACAGCGTGCGCCGGTTGATGCCCAGGATGCGCGCGGCGGCGGCCTTGTTGCCGCCCTGGGCCTCCACCACCCGGCGCACGTAGGCGCGCTCCACCTCCTCCAGGGGCGCGGCCTCTCCCGAGGCGCGGTCCAGCAGCGACGCCAGGCCGCCGTCGCCGCCGCCCGGCAGGTCGAAGTCCTCCGGCACCAGCGTGTCGTGGTCGGCCAAAGCCACCGCGCGCTCCAGCAGGTTGGCCAGCTCGCGCACGTTGCCGGGCCACGCGTGGGCCAGCAGCCGCTTCATCGCGGTGGCGGACACGCCCAGCACCTCGCGCTGCTGCTGCTCGCCCAGGCGCCCGAGGAAGAAGTCCACCAGCGGGAGGAGGTCCTCGCGCCGCTCGCGCAGCGGGGGCACCTCGATGCGGATGACGTTGAGGCGGTAGTAGAGGTCCGCGCGGAAGCGGCCCTCGCGCAGCAGCACCTCCAGCGGCTGGTTGGTGGCGGCCAGCACGCGGGCGCGCACGGGCGCCTCCGTGCTGGAGCCCAGCGGGCGCACGCGCCCCGTCTCCAGGGCCTGGAGCAGCTTGGCCTGCACCTCCAGCGACAGCTCGCCCACCTCGTCCAGGAAGAGCGTGCCGCCGCCGGCCGACACGAAGACGCCGGCCCGGTCCTCGCGCGCGTCGGTGTAGGCCCCGCGCCTGGCGCCGAACAGCTCGCTCTCCGCCAGGCCCGAGGGCAGGGCGGCGCAGTTGAGCTGGAGGAAGGGCTGGGCGCGCCGGGGGCTGGACTCGTGGATGAAGCGCGCCAGGGCGCTCTTGCCGGTGCCCGTCTCGCCGGTGAGCAGCACGGTGGCGTCGCTGCGCGCGGCGCGGCGGGACACCTCCAGCGCCTTCTGCATGGCGGGGCTGCGGGCCACCAGGCCGCCGGGCGTGTCGCCGGGGACGGCCGCGCGCAGGCGGACGATTTCGCGGCGGAGCTGCCGCTCGCGGAAGGCGCGCTCCAGCGTGAGGACCAGCGCGTCGATGTTGAAGGGCTTGGTGACGAAGTCGCAGGCGCCCGCCTTCACCGCCGCCACCGCCAGCTCCACGCTGCCGAAGGCGGTGATGAGCACCACGAGCTGGCCCGGCTTGCGCGTCAGCAGCGCCTCCAGCACCTCCGTGCCGCGCATGCGGGGCATCTCCACGTCGGTGATGACCAGGTCGAAGGGCTCACGCTCGAAGAGGGCCAGCGCCTCCTCGGGCGAGGTGCGCCCCACGGCTTCGTAGCCGCGCGCGTCCAGGGACTCGCGGAGGAAGTCCACCACCCCCGCGTCATCATCCAGGATGAGCAGGCGTCTTCTGGGAGTGCTCATACCGCCCCCGCCCCCTCTCCCTTCTCGGAAGGAATGTGCACGGCGAAGTGGGTGCCCTGGCCCGCGCGGGACGCCACCGTCACGGCGCCGCCGTGCTCGGCGATGATGGCCTTCACCACCGGCAGGCCCAGGCCCGTGCCGCCGTGGGCGCTCCAGGTGGTGAAGAAGGGCTCGAAGACGCGCTCCAGCGCCGCTTCATCCATGCCCACGCCGGTGTCCTCCACGGACAGGCGCACGCCGTGGCGCTCGCGCAGGCCGGGGGCGGGCTGGAAGGTGGACGGCGAAAGTGACACGCGCACCTCGCCGCCCCGGGGCGTGGCGCGCAGCGCGTTGGTGAGCAGGTTGAGCGCCACCTGCTGGAGCCCGTCGCCGTCCGCCAGCACGCGGGGCAGGGGCTGCTCGCAATGGAAGCTCAGCCGCACGTCGCGCTTGCGCGCGTCGAACTCCAGCAGCTCCACCACCGCGCGCACGGAGGCGAGCGCGTCCAGGGGCTCCAGCCTCGACGGCTTGCGGCGGGCCAGGTCCAGGAGCTGGCGGACGATGCGCTCGATGCGCTCCGACTGCTCCACCAGGATGCCCGCGTTGCGGCGCACGTCGTCGGGCAGCTCGGCGCGCGCGGCCAGGGCCTGGGCCCGCCCGTTGAGGATGAGCAGCGGCGAGCCGATTTCGTGCGCCAGCCCCGCGGAGAGCTGCCCCACGGCGGCCAGCTTGTCCACGCGCCGCAGGCCCGCCTCCAGCGCCCGCCGCGACTCCGCCTCGGCGGACAGCCGCTGCCGCGCCTCGCCCAGCTCCTTCACCATGCCGTTGAAGGCCTGGACGACCTCGCCCACCTCGTCGTCACCGCCGGCCGTCACCGTGGCGGTGAAGTCGCCGCCGCGCACCGCGCGCATGGCCCGCACCACGCGCTCCAGGGGGCGCTGGAGGGAGAGCAGCAGCAGCAGCCAGCCCACCACGGAGATGCCGGCGATGAGCGTCAGCACCGACAGCACGGTGGAGCGGGTGGTGGACTCCAAGTCCTGCCGCAGCCCGTCCAGTGGCTTCAGCACCGCGAGCGCCCCCACCACCGCGGCGCCGTCCTCGCTGCTCAGCGGCAGGACGATGAGCAGGTGCGACAGCTTCTCCGGGCCGGCGAAGTGGGTGAGGGCGTGCCGCGTCTTCAGCACCCGCCGGGAGGCGTCCTCCACCAGGTGCAGCGTCCGCGAGCTGCCCGGGGAGCGCACCACGGGGACGGCCTGGGCGTCGAAGACGAACACGTCCACCGTGGGGTCGCGGTGCTCCAGCGACTCGAGGATTTCATCCACGTCCGCCGCCTGTCCGTCCCGCAGCGCGTTCTCCATGGCCACCTGGAGCGCCGTGGCCAGCAGGCGGGTGGCCTGCTCGGTGGCCGTGCGCAGGTCGTGCGCCTCCTTGCGGAGCTGGCTGTAGCCGTAGGCGCCCAGGATGACGGCGCTCGTCAGCGTCAGGCCCAGGCCCAGCTTCGTGGAGATGCGCACGCCGGGCACTGTGGCGAAAGTGCACAGGTGGTTCAATAAGCACCAGTCACGCCTGCCCGGTGAGCGTGGCCAGTCTCAATGATTCTCGTGGGTTGAGGCCGCGTCGCCGTGGACCGGGACTTGCCCAGGGGCTGGGGCATGAACAGGACCCTGCTCCTTGGCCTCTGGGCCTTCTCCGCCGCCTGCTCGGGCGCGGCCACCTCCTCCGCCCCCGCCGAGCGCGCGGCGCCCGCCCCCGTGAAGGAGGGGGTGGTGAAGCTCGCCGAGGCCTCCTGGGCCTTCGTCACCGTCAGCCCGGTGAGGGCGGACGCCAGCAGCGCGGCGATCCAGGCGCCCGCGCGCGTGGCCTTCCGGGACGGGGCGCTGTCCCGGCTGGTGGCGCCCCTGGCGGGCCGGGTGGTGAGCGTCCACGTGCGCACCGGCGACACGGTGAGGCCGGGGGACGCGCTGGTGACGCTGGACTGCCCGGAGGCCGCGGCGGCGCGCACGGCGGTGGCCACGGCGACGGCGGCGCTGCGCGAGGCCCAGGTCGCCTTCGACCGCGAGGCCCGCATGCTGGAGCAGGGCGTGACGACGGAGCGCGAGCGCCTGTCCGCGGAGACGCGGCTGGCGGAGGCGCGGGCGGAGCTGGCGCGGGCGCAGGCGTCCGTGGGCTTCGTGGGCACGGGCAGCGGCACCACGGTGGTGCTGCGCGCGCCGCTGGCGGGCACGGTGTTGAGCCGGAGCGCGGCGGAGGGCATCGCCGTGCAGCCGGGCGGGGACGTGCTGGTGGAGGTGGGGGACCCGTCGGCGCTGTGGGTGGTGGCGGACGTGTTCGAGCGTGACTTGCCGCGGGTGCGCGAGGGCGCGCGGGCGCGGGTGACGCTGCCGTCGGTGCACGCGCCGCTGGAGGGGAAGGTGGAGTCGGTGGGCGCGGTGGTGGCGGGCGGCTCGCGGACGGCGCCGGTGCGCATCACCCTGGACGCGCCGGAGCAGGGGCTGCGGCCCGGCATGTTCGGGCGCGTGCGCATCGACGCGCCGGACGCCAGCCTGACCTTGCCGGTGGAGGCGGTGCTGCTGCGCAACGGCAAGGAGTCGGTGGTGTACGTGCAGCAAGGGGCCGGCACCTTCGTGCGGCGCCCCGTCGTCGTCGCGCAACCGGTGGAGGGCCGGGTGCAGGTCATCGAGGGCCTGTCACCGGGGGACCCGGTCGTCACGCGGGGCGCGCTCTTGCTGGATGGCGCGGCGGACCAGCTTCTCTAGGCGCGGCGAGGACACCCACCCATGTTGCGAGCACTCATCGCGTTCTGTGTGAAGCGCCGCCTGCCCGTCCTGCTGCTGACGCTGGGCATCGGCCTCTTCGGGGTGAAGGCCTACCTGGAGACGCCGGTGGAGGCGTTCCCGGACGTCACCAACCTGCAGGTGAATGTCATCGCGCAGATGCCCGGGCTGGCGCCCGAGGAAATCGAGCGGCAGGTGACGGTGCCCCTGGAGCGCGTGCTCAACGGCACGCCGGGCATGGTGCAGATGCGCAGCGAGAGCCTCTTCGGGCTGTCGCTCCTCTTCCTGACTTTTGATGACGGCGTGGACCCGTTCAAGGCGCGCACCATCGTGGGGGAGCGCATGTCCAACGCGGACATGCCGGACGGCGCGGACGTGCGGCTGGCGCCCGAGGCCACGCCGCTGGGCAAAATCTACCAGTTCCGCGTGCTGAGCGACCGGCACACGCTGACGGAGACGCGCTCGGAGATGGAGTGGAACATCGCGAGGCACCTGCGCCAGGTGCCCGGCGTGGCGGACGTGCTGAGCCTGGGCGGCTTCCTCAAGGAGTTCCACGTCCAGGTGGACCCGTCGCGGCTGCTCGCGCACGAGCTGACGCTGGCGGACGTCACGGAGGCGCTGGAGCGCTCCAACCGCAACGTGGGCGGCGGCTTCCTGCGCCAGGGTGACCAGGAGCTGCTCATCCGGGGCGTGGGCTACCTGCGCGGCGCGCGGGACGTGCAGGGCATCGTGCTCAAGAGCGAGGACGGCACGCCGGTGACGGTGGGCGACGTGGCGCGGGTGGTGGCGTCGCACACGCCGCGCCGCGGGTCGGTGAGCCACAACCTGGACATGGACGTCACCGAGGGCGTGGTGCTGCTGCGCCGAGGGGAGAACCCCAGCACGGTGCTGGAGGGCGTGCACGCGAAGGTGGAGGCGCTGAACGCGCGGGTGCTGCCCAGGGGCATGCGCATCGAGCCCTTCTATGACAGGAACGACCTGGTGGGGCACACGCTGTCCACGGTGCACCACAACCTGCTGCACGGCGCGCTGCTGGTGGTGGCGGTGGCGTGGCTGTTCCTGCGCAGCCTGCGCTGCTCGCTCATCGTCGCGTCCGTCATCCCGCTGGCGCTGCTGACGGCCTTCATCGGCCTGAAGCTGGTGGGCCTGCCGGCGAACCTCATCTCCATGGGCGCCATCGACTTCGGCATCCTGGTGGATGGCGCGGTGGTGCTGGTGGAGAACGTGCTGCATGAAGCGGGGGTGAAGCGTCCCCGGCGGCGCGGGGAGATGCTGGGGCTCATCCTGCACTCGGCGCTGGACGTGGCGCGGCCCACGTTCTTCGCCATGGCCATCATCATCGCGGCGCTCATCCCCGTCTTCACGCTGGAGCGCGTGGAGGGCCGCATCTTCCGGCCGCTGTCGCTGACGTACAGCTTCGCGCTGGTGGGGGCGCTCGTCTTCGCGCTGACGGTGGTGCCCGCGTTGTGCGCGCTGCTGCTGCGGCCGAAGGACGCGGAGGTGAAGGAGCCGAGGCTGCTGGGCACGCTGCGGGACGGCTACGCCCGCGCGGTGACGTGGCTGATGCCGCGCAAGACGCTGGTGTTCGCCAGCATGGCGGCGCTGGTGCTCTTCACCGGCGTGGTGGGCTCGCGCGTGGGCAGCGAGTTCCTCCCGGAGCTGGACGAGGGGGACATCAACATCTTCGTGGAGATGCCGGCCAGCATCTCGCTGGGCAAGGGCGCGGACATCCTGCTGGAGGTGCGGCGCAGGCTGCTGGACTTCCCGGAGGTGAAGGAGGTCCTCGTCGAGCAGGGCCGCCCGGAGGACGGCACGGACAACGAGGCCGTCAACATGGGCAAGACGTTCGTCCGCTTCGCGCCCGAGGAGACGTGGCGCGAGGGCTGGGACAAGGAGCGGCTGGTGCGGGAGCTGCGCGCCTCGCTGCTGGAGATTCCGGGCGTCAGCTTCAACTTCTCTCAGCCCATCAAGGACAGCGTGGAGGAGGCCATCAGCGGCGTGCGCGGCAAGGTGGTGCTGAAGATTTTCGGCACGGACCTGGCGGCCATGCGCGGCACCCTGGAGCAGGCCGTGACGTCGCTCCAGAAGGTGGAGGGCGTGGTGGACCTGGGGCTCTACCGCGACTCCAGCGTGCCGCAGCTCCAGGTGGTGCTGGACCGTCCGGCGCTGGCGCGCGCCGGCATCGACGTGTCCACCGCGCAGGATTTGGTGGAGACGGCGCTGGGGGGCAGGGTGGTGACGGAGCTGTGGGAGCAGGAGCGTCCCGTCCCGGTGCGCGTCATCCTGCCGGGCTCGGAGCGTGACGACGAGGCGCGCATCGGCGGCATCCTGGTGCCCACGGCCAGCGGCGGGCACGTGCCGCTGCGCGAGGTGGCGCGGCTGGAGAAGGCGCTGGGCCGGGCGAGCATCAACCGCGAGGCGAACAGCCGCACCCTGGCGCTGAAGTTCAACGTGGAGGGGCGGGACATGGGCTCCACGATTCAGGAGGCCATGGCCACGGTGGAGCGCGAGGTGGCGGTGCCGGAGGGCGCCTTCCTCAAGTGGGGCGGCGAGTTCGAGAACCAGGAGCGCGCGCTGGGCCGGCTGGCGGTCATCGTGCCCATCTCCTTCCTGGTGGTGTTCGCGCTGCTCTACGCGGCGCTGGGCTCCATGCGGAGCGCGAGCGCGGTGCTGGCGGGGGCGCCCTTCGCGATGTGCGGCGGCGTACTGGCGCTGGCCGTCACGGGGATTCCGCTGTCGGTGAGCGCGGCGGTGGGCTTCATCACGCTGCTGGGGCAGGTGTGTCTGGCGTCGCTGCTGGTGGTGAGCGCGGTGGATGACCGGCGCAAGACGGGCGAGGCGCTGGAGACGGCGCTACCGGCGGGCGCGGCCAGCCGCTTCCGCGCGGTGCTGATGACGGCGCTGCTGGCGATGCTGGGGCTGCTGCCGGCGGCGCTCTCCAGCGGGGCGGGCAGTGAGACGCAGCGGCCCTTCGCGGTGGTCATCATCGGCGGGTTGGTGACGGCGGTGCTGGTGTCGCTGTTCGCGCTGCCGGCCTTCTACGCGGTCATCGTGGGGAAGCGCGCTGCGTCCACGGGCTCGCGGGATGACGAGGACGGTGAGGACCTGGACTCCGGCGTGGCGCACATCGGCCCGAAGGGGCGCGGCCCGGAGCAGGAGGTGGCGGCGTGAGGCGCTTCATTGGACAGGGAGTCCGGAGAAGACCTCGCGGCGAGGTGTCCGGTGGAGGCGCATCCCTGAGCGGCATGGCGGGCCGCCAGGCCCGGCACCGGTGGAGCGTCAGTGTGCTTCGGCGCGACACCGGCCGCGGACCCAGCCCGCGGAGTGGATTGCGTTCAGCGAATGGCGGCCTGAAGCGCTTCACGCCGGTGCGGGCCCACTGGGCGCTGCCGGAGACGGAGCCGTGCGGCGCCAGGCGGGGTTTCAGCAGCGAGGGAGTGTCATGTCTGTCGTTGGTGACGGAAGGCGTTCAGGGCGAGGCGGAGGTCACGGAATGAAGCGGTTCATCGTATGGGGCGTCCTGGGCACGTTGGCGGCCGGGAGCGCCGGAGCGCAGCAGACCGAGGCGCCTCCGCGGGAGCGGCTGACGCGGGAGCCGAAGCGGTCCGAAGCCACGTCGGCGGAGCATCCCGGGCAGGCGTCGTCGGGCCTGCTGCTGTTGGCGCAGGGGCAGTCGGGTGCGCCGCCGGGCCATCCGCCGGGAGCGCAGCGGCAACCCGAGGCCGCGCCGCCGGAGCGCATCACGTTGGAGCAGGCGCTGTCGCTGCTGGAGGCGCGCAGCCCCTGGGCCGCGGCGGAGCGCTCGCGCATCGACGTGGCGGCGGCGGACCGCGTCGAAGCGGGCCTCCTGCCGAACCCTTCGTTCAGCTACGGCACGCAGCTGCTGGCCGCGGGGGTGAACACCGGCTCCTCGGTGGTGCACGAGCTGTCGCTGGAGCAGCCGCTGCTCGTCTTCGGGCAGCGCGGCGTGCGTCGCGAGCTGGCGGAGCGCAACGTGTCCGCCGAGCAGGCGCGGGTGAAGGCCTCCCTGGCGGAGCGGGCGCTGGCGGTGCGCGAGGCCTTCGCGGCGCTGCTGACGAACCAGGAGGAGCTGCGCGTGCTGGAGGAGACGGCGGTGGACCTGGGGCGCGTGGAGAAGGTGGTGAAGGGCCGCGCGGCGGCGGGTGACTCCAGCCGGTACGACGTGGAGCGCATCGAGGTGGAGAGCCGCGCGCTGGAGGTGGAGGTGCTGAACGCGCGCGCCAGCGTGGCGGACGCCTCGGGCCGGCTGGCCGCGCTGCTCGGCATCGAGGGGTGGCGCCCGAGGGCGCAGGGCTCGCTGCGCATCACCGAGTCCCTGCCTGACCTGCCGCTCCTGTGGGAGTCCGCCCAGCAGCGCCGGCCATCGCTGGTGGCGGCGCGGGCGCGGCAGGCGGTGGCGCGCGGCGGCCTGGACGTGGCGCGCCGGGAGCGGCTGCCGGTGCCGTCGGTGGCGGCGGGCGTCATGCTCACGCGGAACGAGAAGAGCACCATCGCGCTGGTGGGCGTGGGCCTGCCGCTGCCCCTGTTCGACCGGAACCAGGGCGCCATCGCCCGGGCGTCCGCGGAGCTGCGGGCCGAGGCGCGCGCGCTGGAGGCGGAGCTGGCCGAGGCCCGCGCGGAGCTGACGCGGGCGCACGCGGTCCTGGAGGGACGCAAGGGCGCGCTGGCGCGTCTGGAGCACGACGTGGTGGAGCGCCTGCCCACGGTGCGCCGGATGGCGGAGGACGCCTACCGCGAGGGCCGCGGCAACATCCTGGAGCTGTTGGACGCGTTCCGTTCGCTCAAGGACATGCGGGTGCTTCACCTGAAGCAGCAGGAGACGGTGAAGCTCGCGGAGGCGTCCGTGCTCTTCGCGGCGGGGTTGGACACGGCGGAGTGACGATGACCGCCGACCGGCGATACGCTCAAGCGATGCGACCCCTTCGGTACTCCATCAACGTGACCTTGGACGGCTGCTGCGATCATCGCGCGATTCCCGCGGACGAAGCGTTGCATCGTTACACGGCGGAAATCCTCGCGCGGGCCGATGCCCTCCTCTTTGGCCGGGTGACCTACGAGATGATGGAGGCCGCGTGGCGGCAGCCGGCAGGCACGGGCGCGATGCCCGAGGTGACGGACCCCTTCGTCCGGTTCATCGACGCGGCGAAGAAGTACGTCGTGTCCAGCACCCTGGAGCGGGTTGATTGGAACGCGGAGCTGGTGCGCGGGGATTTGAAGGAGGCTGTTCAACGACTCAAGCAGCAGCCGGGGAAGGGACTGTACGTGGGCGGCATGAAGCTCCCGCTGGCGTTGGCGGAGCTGGGGTTGATCGACGAGTACGAGTTCGTGGTGCATCCCATGCTGGCGGGCCACGGTCCGACGTTGTTCGCGGGGCTGTCGAAGTATGTCGACTTGAAGCTCGTGGGCCGACAGGAGCTCGCCTCGGGGGCGGTGGCCCTGCGGTATGCGCCGCGCAGGTAGCCCATGGCGCCGAGCGTGTGTAGGGCAGGAACCCTTCTTCGAACGTCAGCGTGTACTCACCCGGTGGGAGTTGCGGGATGCGGCAGCTCCCCTGGGCATCGGTCAAGCCCCTCAGCTCCCCCTGGCTTTCAGCATCGGTCGCGCGGCGGGATGATGGCGTCAGCGCGGGGGCGGGGCGGGTCGTCGTCCCGACGGGGCTCACGCCGCCTTGGGCTGCGGCAGGTCCCCGGGGTCCCCGGGGGGCACCGCCGCGTGGGCCGCGTCCACGTCCAGGTTGAACCGCCGGCGCACCTCGTCCAGCGGCACGCCCCACAGCTCGTTCCAGTCCACGCCGAACAGGGGCCGGCTCCGCTTGCCGAGCAGCCACCCCCGCGCCACCTCCGACACCAGCGCCTGCCCCTCGTTGAGCCG
This sequence comes from Corallococcus macrosporus DSM 14697, assembly GCF_002305895.1. Lineage (GTDB taxonomy): Bacteria > Myxococcota > Myxococcia > Myxococcales > Myxococcaceae > Myxococcus > Myxococcus macrosporus. Next base: position 8,879,842 of record NZ_CP022203.1, on the reverse strand, counting down.
GTAGAACAGCGTGTGCAGGAACCCCACGCTCACCAGCGCGAAGCTCAGCGGCGTCCAGAGCTGCGCGATGTAGAAGGCCTGCAAGCCAATCTCACCCTTCACGTCCGTCCCGAACCCCGTGAGGATGTGCCACAGGTCATGCGTCTGCTCCATGTGGATGCGGAACTTGGCCGTATTCGTGGGGGCCACCGGCGTGTGGTACGCGTCCTCCGTCTTCAGGCCCCACGCCTCCATCTGGTCCGCGAACACCCGGCCCAGCGTTCCGGGGGGGAGCGTCTTCAGCGCCGGGAGGTCCACCCGGATGTGCTTGAGCGGCTCGGCGAAGAGCCGCACCACCTCCGGTCGCTTGCGCAGCAGCGGCACCGTGTCCAGCGGATCCTCCCCATCCATGTCGTCCCCCAGGTCCAGCACCAGGTCCAACCGCGTGGGGTCGCGGATGAGCGTGACGAATACCCGCAGGAACTTCACTGTGTTGATGACCTTCTTGAGCATCTCCGCGTCTCCTGTCCGCCAAGAAAAGGGGCCTCACGCGGGCCGCAAGCGCATCAGCGGCCTCTCGATGAAGACATGCAGCACCAGCGACACCAACAACGTCAGTCCCAGTGACATCGCGCTCAGCTCGAGCAATGACACGCTGGCCGCGTCGCCGAAGGGCATCGACCCGTACAGGCCGAAGATGACGAGCGGGTGCACCAGGTACGCCGCATAGGACAGCTGCGCGACGGGCCGCAGCGCCCGCCACGCCAGGAAGCGGCCCAGCACCTGCCCCCCGCCCGCCTTCGCCTGAATCAGCAGCAGCAGCGCCGCCACGCTCACCCCGAACAGCGACCGGTACAGCGTCAGGTACAGCGTGCTCTCCACCGGCCCCCACTCCCCCGAGAACGTCCGGGGCGCCAGCAGGGCCCCCAGGGTCCCCAGGGCCAGCGCCAGGACGCCATGGGCCAGCACCGGCGCCGCCTGGAGCCGCTCCGCCACCCGCGTCCTGCCCAGCAGGTAGGCCACCAGCACTCCCGCGAGGATGGGCGTGTAGCGGGTGTACGGCTTGTCATAGATGCTGTCGAAATACCGCTGCCCCGCCTCCCCCTGCATCACCGGGTCGATGGTGAACGGCATGGTGAAGCCATGCCGCACCACCAGGGCATGCTCGATGCCCACCCCCAACAGCAGCAGCCCCACCATGGCCCAGACCGCGTGCCGGCGCTGGCCCACCGCCAGCCAGAAGAAGGGGAACACCAGGTAGAACTGCTCCTCGATGGCCAGCGACCAGGACCAGATGACCGCCTGCTCCGACACCGGCAGGAAGTTGTTGAGGTAGAGCACGTTGGCCCAGGCGTTCTGGTAGTTGGGCGCGCGGCTGGCCACGTACAGCAGGAGCACGGCCGCGTAGGCCGGCATCAACCGCAGGAACCGTCGCCAGTAGAAGGTGGGGATGCGCACGCGCCCCGTCTGCTCCTGCTCGTGCATCAGGATGCGGGTGATGAGGTAGCCGCTGAGCACGAAGAACAGGTCCACCCCATGGTCTCCTCGGAGCACCCAGCCGCGCAGCGGGTCCGCCTCCACCGCGAGGAACAGGCGCTCGAACTCGCCGCGGTCCATGAAGACTCCGATGAGCTGGAACACGTGAAACAGGATGACCCAGAGGATGGCCAGCGCCCTCAACCCATCCACCGGGCGACTGTGTGTCGGGGGCGCGGCGAATAACTCAAGGAGGCTCGCCCTGGGCGAGAACGCCTGTCTCCATCGCTGAAGCAGGGTCGGCGTGGGCGCGCCAGGCAGGGCCGGTGGTGGAGCGTGCATGTCTCGGTTTCTCTGGAGGGGGAGCGGGCGGTCCGACCCTGTTTCAGCCAGGGACCTCATCCAGACGCCTGGAGGGAAAAACATTGAGACCAGTAAATCAAATAAAAATAAGTTTTCGAAGATTTCGATACATCGCCGTTTAGGGTCAACAGACCATCTAAAAGGCATCGGCGAATCGTGGACGAGACGAATCGAGCAACGTGGCTGTTGACCCAGGCGGACCTGCGCCGATTGGTGGGCGCGGTGGGCGTCGACACGCTCATGGATGAAGTCATCCGTGACCTCGTGGACGCCTTCCGCGGCTTCGACGCGGAGCGCGTCGATGTGCGAAAGCGAGAGGGGTTCGCGCTCGAGCACCCCGGGAAGACGGGGGTGCTGGAGTGGATGCCGGTGATGCGGCGGGGGGAGACGGTCACCATCAAGGTGGTGGGCTACAACCCGGACAATCCCGCGGCGCATGGGTTGCCCACCATCATCGCCACCAACAGCGTCTATGACTGCCGCACCGGGCACCTCCTGGCGGTGGCGGACGGCGTCTTCGCGACCGCGCTGCGCACGGGCGCGGCGTCCGCGGTGGCCAGTCAGGTCCTCGCGCGGCCGGACAGCCGCGTCCTCGGGCTGGTGGGCTGCGGGGCCCAGGCCGTCACCCAGCTGCACGCGCTCAGCCGCGTCTTCCCCCTGGCGCGGGTGCTGGTGTTCGACACCGACAAGGACGTGGAGCGGTCCTTCGCCCAGCGCGTCTCCTTCCTCGGCCTGGACGTGCGACGCGCGTCGCTGGAGGAGCTGGAGGCCCAATCCGACATCATCTGCACCGCGACGTCCGTGGCGGTGGGCGCGGGCCCCGTCATCACGGGGCGGGGGCTGCAGCCCCACGTGCACATCAACGCCGTGGGGTCGGACCTGCCGGGCAAGACGGAGCTGCCCCTGAGGTTCCTGGAGGACAGCCTCGTCTGCCCGGACTTCCTGCCACAGGCCGTGGTGGAGGGAGAGTGTCAGCAGCTTCCCCGCGAGCGCATTGGCCCGGAGCTGGTGACGCTCGTGAAGGCGCCGGAGCAGTACGCGGACTGGCGCGGCCGTCGCACCGTGTTCGACTCCACGGGGCTCGCCCTGGAAGACCAGGTGGTGACGGAGACGCTGCTGCGCCATGCGCGCCGTCTGGGGTTGGGCACCCGGGTGAACCTGGAGAGCCTCACCGACGACGTGATGGACCCGTATGCCCACGTGCTGCCAGACGCGGAGCTCCTGTGCGACGAGCAGGAGGTGACGTCGTCGGCCTCGTCCCGGCGGGTCGCCGCGTCCTGAGCCGAGCCGCCTCACGCCAGGACACGGATGCCCCGGCGCGTCCGCGTGCATGGGGCCACCGCCTCCATTCCCACCGGCGCGTGGGCGCCCCACCCGGGGCCTCCACGCCCACCGAGTGGTCAACCCGGGCCGGAGGTCGGCGCGTGCCGCCCCCGGTCCCATCTCAACCAGGAGCCCGTAGCCATGCCTCACTACATGATCCTCGCCCGCTACACGCCGCCGGTCCTCAAGAACCTGCTGAGCAGCCCGGAGGCGCTCACCTCGCGCAATGACCACGCCGATGCCTTCTACGGGTCGGTGGGCGGCAAGGTCGTCACCGCCTATTTCATGCGCGATGCCCGGTGGCACTTCCTGGTCATCGTGGACTTCCCGGACCACGAGGCCGCCCACGCGGCCATCATGGTGGGGCAGGCGTCCGGCGCCTTCGAGGCGGGCGAGGTCTACCCGCTCACCTCACTGGAAGAGGCCGTTGGCGCCCTCAAGCGCGCCGGCGCCGCCGGCAAGGTCTTCTACCCGCCGGGCGCCTGAGCGGCGCTCGTTGGACCCTGGTCCGCGCGTGCCCCCGGGCGTCCGCGCGGACCGTGAGGCCGCCCACTCGACTCCGCTTCTTGACGCGTGCTCACATGACGACTGGCAACCCGGAAGACCTTCTTGATGTGGGACGGCACGTGCCGACGCTCGTCGCGCTGCTGTCTGCCCGCGCGGCGCGCCAGGGCGCGGACACCGCCTATACCTTCCTGGAGAACGGCGAGCAGGAGTCCGGTCTGCTGACCTACGCCGCGCTGGACCTCCGGGCCCGGGCCGTCGCCCAGCGCCTGCGCGAGGCGGGCGGGGAGGGGCAGCGCGCGCTGCTGCTCTACCCGGCGGGGCTGGACTTCCTGGCGGCCTTCATGGGCTGCCTGTACGCGGGCGTGGTGGCGGTGCCGGCCTACCCGCCGCGGGCGACGCGGCACCTGGCCCGGCTGCTGTCCGTGGTGGAGGACGCCCAGGCGACGGTGGTGCTGACCACCACCGCGCTGCTGCCCAACCTCACCCGGGACTCGGCCACGCTGCCCCGGATGAAGGCGCTGCGCTGGGTGACCACGGACGACGTGGACCTTCGTCCGGCCGCCACCTGGACGCCCCCCGCGTCGCTGTCACCCGGCGCGCTGGCCTTCCTCCAGTACACGTCCGGCTCCACCGGCGCCCCCAAGGGGGTGATGGTCAGCCACGCCAACCTCCTGCACAACCTGGAGATGCTGCGGCGGGGCTTTGGCCATGACGCGCGGACGCGGCTGGTGAGCTGGCTGCCGCTGTTCCACGACATGGGCCTCATCGCCGTGGCCCTGGAGGCGCTGTACCTGGGCCGCCCCTGCGTGCTGATGCCGCCGGTGGCCTTCCTCCAGTCGCCCATCCGCTGGTTGAGGGCGGTGTCGAAGTACCAGGGCACGTGCAGCGGCGCGCCCGACTTCGCCTATGACTTGTGCGTGGAGAAGACGGCGCCGGAGCAGCGCGCGGGGCTGGACCTGTCCTCGTGGCGGGTGGCCTTCAACGGGGCGGAGCCGGTGCGCGCGGCCACCCTGGAGCGCTTCGCCCGCACGTTCGCGCCCCTGGGCTTCCGCCGTGACGCCTTCTATCCGTGCTACGGCATGGCCGAGTCCACGGTGATGATCTCCGGCGGGCTCGCCGACGCGGCCCCGGTGGTGCGCCACGTCTCCGCGCGCGCCCTGGACTCGCACCGCGTGGTGGACGCCCCGGAGGGGGCCGCGGACGCCCGGGCCGTCATCGGCTGCGGCCGGGCGTGGATGGACGAGCGCATCGTCATCGTGGACCCCGAGACGGGCGTGGCGTGCGGGCCGGAGCAGGTGGGGGAAATCTGGGTGGCCAGCCCCAGCGTGGCCGGGGGCTACCTCAACCGGCCGGAGGAGACGGCGGCGACCTTCGGCGCGCGGCTGGCGGGGTCCGGCGAGGGGCCCTTCCTGCGCACCGGGGACCTGGGCTTCCTGCGGGACGGGGAGCTGTTCGTCACCGGCCGCCTCAAGGACGTCATCATCGTCCGGGGGCGCAACCACTACCCGCAGGACCTGGAGCTCACGTCCCAGGAGAGCCACCCCGTCCTGCGGCGCGGCGGCGCGGCGGCCTTCTCCGTGGAGGTCTCTGGCGAGGAGCGGCTGGTGGTGGTGCAGGAGGTGGAGCGCGTCCACGTGCGCAAGCTGGACACCCCCGCGGTGACGGCCGCCATCCGCGAGGCCATCCTGGCGCACCACGACCTGCGGCCGCACGCCGTCGTGCTGGTGAAGCCCGCCTCCATCCCCAAGACGTCCAGCGGGAAGATTCAGCGCCGGGGCTCGCGCGCGGCCTTCCTCGCGGGGGCGCTGGACGTGGTGGGCGAGTGGCGCGAGCCCCCGGCGCCCCCGCCTGTCGTCGCGGCCGGCCCGGCCTCGGGGGAGGTGCGGGCCTGGCTGGTGGCGCGGGTCGCGGAGCGGCTGCGCGTGGCGCCCTCCGCCGTCGACACCCGGGCGCCGCTGTCCCAACTGGGCCTGGACTCGGCGTCCGCGGTGGGGCTGTCGGGGGACCTGCAGACGTGGCTCGGCCGGCCGGTGTCACCCACGCTCGTCTATGACTTCCCGACGCTGGAGGCCCTGGCGGCGCACCTCACCGGGGGCGCGGCGGCGCCCGCGCCGAGCGCCACCGAGCGGCCCTCGGACACGGAGCCCATCGCAATCATCGGCCTGGGCTGCCGGCTGCCGGGCGCGGAGGACAGCGCTTCCTTCTGGCGGCTCTTGCACGACGGCGTGGACGCCATCACCGAGACGCCCCCGGCGCGCTGGGACGTGGAGCGCCTGTTCCACCCGGCGCCGCCGCCTCCCGGCCGGATGAGCACGCGGTGGGGGGGATACCTGCGGCAGGTGGATGGCTTCGACGCGGACTTCTTCGGCGTCGCGCCCCGCGAGGCCCGGGGCATGGACCCCCAGCAGCGCCTGCTGCTGGAGGTGGCCTGGGAGGCCCTGGAGGACGCGGGGTTGGCGCCGGACCGCCTGGCGGGCAGTGACACGGGCGTCTTCGTGGGCGTCAGCAGCGGCGACTACGCGCGGCTGCAGGCCCAGGCGCCCGGCGCGCTGGACGCCTACGCGGGCACCGGCATCGCGTTCAGCATCGCGGCCAACCGCCTGTCCTATGTGCTGGACCTCCGGGGGCCCAGCCTGGCGGTGGACACCGCGTGCTCCTCGTCGCTCGTGGCGGTGCACCAGGCGGTGCAGAGCCTGCGGCGGGGCGAGTGCGGCATGGCGCTGGCCGCGGGCGTCAACCTGCTGCTGGCGCCGGACATGACGGTGGCCTTCTCCCAGGCGCGGATGATGGCGGCGGACGGGCGCTGCAAGACGTTTGACGCCGCCGCTGACGGCTATGTGCGCGGCGAGGGCTGCGGCGTGGTGGTGCTCAAGCGCCTGCGGGACGCGCAGCGGGACGGGGACCGGGTGCTGGCGGTGGTGCGGGGCTCGGCCATCAACCAGGACGGCCGCAGCAACGGGCTGACCGCCCCCAACGGGCAGGCGCAGCAGGCCGTCCTGCGCGCGGCGCTGGCGGACGCGGGCGTGTCCGCCGACGCGGTCGACTACGTGGAGGCGCACGGCACCGGGACGCCGCTGGGCGACCCCATCGAGGTGGACGCCCTCAAGGCCGTGCTGCTCCAGGGCCGGCCCCTGGAGCGGCCCCTGTGGGTGGGCTCGGTGAAGACGAACATCGGCCACCTGGAGTCGGCCGCCGGCATCGCCGGACTCATCAAGGTCGCGCTGTCACTCCAGCACGAGGCCATCCCCGCGCACCTGCACCTGCGCGAGCTCAACCCCTACATCCGCCTGGAGGGTGTCCCCCTGGCCATCCCCACCGCGCGGCGGGCCTGGACGGGCCCCGCGCGCCGGGCGGGCGTGAGCTCGTTTGGCTTCGGCGGGACCAACGCGCACGCCATCCTGGAGTCGGCGCCGGAGCGCCCCGCGCCCGCGGCGCCCGCGCGGGACGCCCCTTGCGTGCTCACGCTGTCCGCGCGCGACGAGAAGGCCCTGGCCGAGCTCGCCGGGGCGTGGGCGGACCCCGCTGCCTGGCCTCCGGGGCTGTCGCTGGCGGACGCCTGCCACACCGCCGCGAACGGCCGGGCCCACTTCGCTCACCGGCTGGCCCTGGTGGCCACCACCCCCGAGGAGGCCCAGGCGTCCCTGCAGGCGTTCTCCCGCGGCGAGGCGGACGCCGACGTCATCCGGGGGACGGCGCCCGCCGGTCAGCGGCCGTCCGTGGGCTTCCTCTTCACCGGGCAGGGCTCGCAGTTCGTGGGCATGGGGAGGGGCCTCTACGCCGCCGAGCCGGTGTTCCGGGCCACCCTGGAGGACTGCGACGCGCTGCTGCGCCCGCTCCTGGAGCGGCCCCTGCTGTCGGTGCTGTACCCCGAGGACGGCGCCGCGTCCCCCCTGGATGACACGGCGTACGCGCAGCCGGCGCTGTTCTCGCTGGGCGTGGCGCTGGCGCGCACGTGGCGCGCCTGGGGCGTGGAGCCCGCCGCGGTGCTGGGCCACAGCGTGGGCGAGTACGTGGCCGCGTGCGTGGCCGGCGTCTTCAGCCTGGAGGACGGGCTGCGGCTCATCGCGGAGCGGGGCCGGCTGATGCAGGCGCTGCCGCGCGACGGGGAGATGGTGTCCGTCCTGGCGCCCGTGGCGCAGGTCATGGAGGCCGTGGCGCCCCATGCGCGCGACGTGTCCCTCGCGGCGGACAACGGGCCTCGCGGCGTGGTCATCTCCGGGCGCACGGAGGCCGTGCGCGCGGTGGCGGCCACGCTGGCGGCGCGGGGCGTGGAGGCGCGCCCGCTGAAGGTCTCTCACGCGTTCCACTCCCCCCTGATGGAGCCCATGCTGGACGCCTTCGAGGCCGCCGCGTCCCGGGTGACGTTCCACGCGCCGACGGTGCCCGTGCTCTCCAACCTCACGGGCGAGGTGGCGGGGCCGGAGCTGCTGACGCCCGCCTACTGGCGCCGCCACGTGCGCGAGGCGGTGCGCTTCGCGGACGGGGTGCGCGCCTTGCGGCGGCTGGGGTGCGACGCCTTCGTGGAGGTGGGGCCCACGTCCACGCTCACCGGCCTGGGCCGGGCGTGCCTGCCCCCGGATGATTCGGCGCAGTGGCTGCCGAGCCTGCGCGCGCGGGAGCCGGACCTCCCGCGGATGCTGTCCAGCGTCGCGGCGCTGCACGCGCTGGGCGCGCCGGTGCGCTGGGACGTGCTGGCGCCGGGCCGCCGCGTGTCCATGCCCACCTATCGCTTCCAGCGCGAGCGCCACTGGCTGGAGCTGCCCCCGGCGCAGGCGTCCGTGGGGGAGGGGCCCGCGCACCCGTTGCTGGGGCACCGGCTGCCCGCGGTGGCCGCCCGCGCCGAGGGGCAGGTGTGGCAGCGGGAGCTGGCGCGCGAGCAGCTCACGTTCATCGCGGACCACCGCATCCAGGGCACGGTGGTGGTGCCGGGCGTGGTGTACGTGGAGTGGGCGCTCGCGGCGGCGGGCCAGCTGCTGGGCCAGCGCCCCGGCGGCGTCAGCGACGTGGAGTACCGCAAGATGCTCGCGGTCCCCGAGTCCGGTCGCCGCACGGTGCAGGTGAGCGTGGCGCCCTCCGGGGAGCAGGACGCGCTCACGTTCCACGTCCACAGCCGGGCGGGTGGCCAGGAGCCCTGGGTGCTCCACGCCACGGGGAAGGTCCTTCCGAGCTAGCGCGCGGCGCGCCTGTCGCGCCCGCCACCCCATTCGGGCCCTCGCGGCCCAGGAGGCAGCACCGTGCGGTTCTCCTTGATGTTCTTCGCCAGCGACGAGAGCGCGCTGTCGGGCCGAAAGTACGAGCTGGTCATCGAGAGCGCGCGCTTCGCCGACCGCCACGGCTTCCAGGGTGTCTGGGTGCCGGAGCGGCACTTCTCCGCGCTCGGCAGCCTCTATCCCAACCCCGCCGTGCTGCACGCCGCGCTGGCGCGCGAGACGAAGCACCTGCGCCTCAACGCGGGCAGCGTGGTGCTCCCGCTCCACCACCCCCTGCGGGTGGCCGAGGAGTGGGCCATGGTGGACAACCTCTCCGGTGGGCGGGTGGGCGTGTCGTTCGCGACCGGCTGGAACCCGGACGACTTCGCGCTCGCGCCGGAGCGGTACGCCGAGCGCTCGCGCACCTTGTTCGAGCAGGTGGACGTGGTGCGCCGGCTGTGGCGGGGCGAGCCCCTGGCCGTGCGCAACGGCACCGGCGAGCCGTCCTCGGTGCGGGTCTACCCCACGCCCGTCCAGCGCGAGCTGCCGGTGTGGATAACGGCCGCCAGCAATCCGGCCACCTTCGCGCGGGCGGGCGAGCTGGGCTTCAACCTGCTCACCCACCTGCTGGACCAGGGCGTGGAGCGGCTGGCCGAGCAGGTCGCCGCGTACCGGCAAGCCCGCGCCCGCGCGGGGCACGACCCGGACGGCGGCACGGTCACCCTGATGCTGCACACCTTCGTCGGGGGGGATGCCCAGCAGGTGCGGGACCTGGCGCGCGAGCCCTACTGCGCGTTCCTCAAGTCCAACCTGGGGCAGCTCAAGGGGCTGGCCCAGAGCCGCATGCGTGACGTGGACCTGAACACCCTGTCGGAGCGGGAGAAGGACGACTTCGTCCACTTCCTCTACGAGCGCTTCGCCACGTCCCGCGCGTTCATCGGCACGCCGGACTCCTGCATGGACCTGGCGGTCCAGCTGCGCGACCTGGGCGTGGACGAGCTGGCGTCGCTGCTGGACTTCGGCCCTCCCGTGGAGGCCATCCTCCAGAACCTGCCCCACCTGGACACGCTGCGCGCCCGGGTGGCGGAGCTGGGGCCGCGTGACGCCGCGCCGCGTGGCCGGCCCGCCGCCGCGCCCCCGGCGCCGGAGCCCGCGCCCCGGCAGGACGCCGTGGCGGAGCTCCAGGCCCGCCTGCCCCGCGTGATGGAGGGCGCGGACTTCTACGCGGAGGTGGCCGCGTCCGGGGCGGAGTACGGCCCCACCATGCGCAGCCTGGAGCGCGTGTGGCGCGGGGAAGGGGAGGCGCTGGGGCGGCTCCGGATGCCGCCGGCCGTGGAGGGGGAGCGCGACGCCTACGCCTTCCATCCGGTGCTGCTGGACAGCAGCCTGCTCATCCTCGGCGCGCTGGCGCCAGAGCGCCAGGGCGGGCGGCTGGTGGCGCTCCCCACGGGCATGCGGCGGCTGCGCATCCACGCGCCGCCCACCGGCGAGCTCTACAGCCACGTGGTGCGCACCAGCCCCCCCACCGGCTCCGTGCTGGAGGGCGATGTGCGCATCCTGGACGCGTCCGGCGAGCTGCTCGCCGAGGTGTCCGGGCTGCGCATCCAGTTGATGGAGCAGGCGGAGCGGCCCACGTCGGACCCGGTGGACGCGCTCACCTATGCCCTGGACTGGCGGCCACGGACCGCGCCCGCCCCGGACGCCGCCGCCGGGCCCGGGACGTGGTGGGTGCTGATGGACGGCCGGGGCGTGGGCAAGGCGCTGGCGACGCGGCTGGAGGCCCGGGGCGACACGGTGGTGCGCATCACCGCCGGCGCCACCTTCCAGTCGCTGGGGCCTCGCGACTATCAGGTGGCGCCCGGGGACGCGGCGCAGCTCCGGCGGCTCGTGGAGGCGCTGCTGGTCGCGGGAGGGCCGGTGCCGCGCGGGCTGGTCCACCTGTGGAGCCTGGACGGGGTCGACCCCGCCCAGACGACGGTGGAGACGCTGGAGGCGGAGCAGACCCCGGGGGCCCTCACGGTGCTGGGCCTGGTGCAGGCGCTGGTGGGCAGTGGCGCGGTGCGTCCGCCGCGCCTGTGGCTGGTGACGCGCGGCTGTCAGCCTCCGGCGGGGGCCTCCGGCGCGCTGGCCTCGGCCACGCTGTGGGGCCTGGGGCGCGTGGTGTCCGCCGAGCACCCCGAGGTGTGGGGCGGCCTCGTGGACCTGGAGCCGGACGCGCCGGGCGACGCCAGCGCCGCCGCGCTCTGTGGCGTGCTGCTGGCGCCCGGCGGGGAGGACCAGTTCGTGCTGCGCGGCGAGGCGCAGGCCGTGGCCCGGCTGGCGCGGCGGCGGGGGCTGCCCTCCGGAGGGCCGGCGACGCGGCTGCGCGCGGACGCCGGCTACCTGCTGACGGGCGGCCTGGGCGACCTCGGCCTGGGGATGGCGCGGTGGATGGTGGAGCGGGGCGCGCGGCACCTGGTGCTGATGGGGCGCTCGCCGCTGCCGCCCCGAGAGGACTGGGCCTATGTGGCGCCGGGCTCGCGCGCCGCGCGGCAGGTGGCCGCCATCCGCGAGCTGGAGGCCCTGGGCGCGCGCGTGTATCCGGCCGCAGTGGACGTGGCGGACCGTGACGCGGTGGCCACCTTCCTCCGGGGCTATCACGCGGAGGGCGGCCCGGCGCTCCGGGGCGTCCTCCATTCGGCCGGCGTCATCCAGCCCGCGACGCTGATGAACCTGGGGGCGGACGCCCTCCACGCGGTGCTCAGGCCGAAGGTGGCCGGCGCGTGGGTGCTGCACGCGCTGCTGGAGGACACGCCGCTGGACTTCTTCGTCCTCATCTCCGCGGTGCCGGGGCTGGTGGGCTGGATTGGCTCCGGCGCGAGCAACTACGCGGCGGCCAACACCTTCCTGGACGCGCTGGCGCACCACCGCCGCGCGCGCGGCCTGCCGGCGCTCAGCGTGGACTACGGGCCCTGGAGCGAGGTGGGCCTCGCGGTGCGCGAGGGCGGCCTGCCCATGCTGGAGCGTCAGGGCATTGGCAGCATGTCCCCCCCGCAGGGGCTCGCCGCGCTGGACCGGGCGCTGACCCAGCCGGACGCGCAGCTGGCGGTGGCGTCGCTGGACTGGCCGCGCTTCTTCCGCGCCTTCGCGCACGCGCGGACGACGCCGCTGCTGGCGGAGCAGGTGAAGGAAGCGGGGGAGGGCGCGGAGCCCGCGCGCTCCCCGGAGGCCGGGGCGCTCCAGGCGGCGCTGAGCGAGGCGCAGCCGGGCGCGCGGTCGGAGCTGGTGCGGGAATACCTGCGGACGCAGGTGGCCCGGGTGCTGGCGCGCTCCAGCGCGCGGCTGGATGTGAACGCATCGCTGATGTCGCTGGGGCTCGACTCCCTGATGTCCATTGATTTGCGCAACCGAATCGAGTCCGACCTGGGCGTCGTGATTCCCATGGTGAACCTGCTGCGCGGCCCCAGCATCGCGCAGCTCGTCGACGACGTGCTGCCGGCCCTGACGCTGGCCGGGGCCGAGACGGAGATGGAGGAGGTGACGCTGTGAGCACGCACGCCCTGTTGACCGAGCTGTCGCGCCTGGGCATCACCCTCCGCGCGGACGGAGAGCACCTGCGCATCACCGCCCCCAAGGGGGCGCTGACGCCCGAGCTGCGGGAGCGGCTGTCCGCGGCCAAGCCCGCGCTGCTCACGCACCTGAGGGACGAGGCCGCCCTGGTCACGTTGACGCGGGTGCCCCGTGAGGGGGCGCTGCCGACCTCGTCCGCCCAGCGCGGCCTGTGGCTGGTGGACCGGCTGGAGGGGGGCTCCGCCAGCTACAACCTGTGCGCCGCCGTCCGCCTGGAGGGGCCGCTCCGCGTGGACGTGCTGGAGCGGGCGCTGGGGCACATCCTCCAGCGCCACGAGGCGCTGCGCACCTGCTTCCCGGCGGTGGACGGGGCCCCGGTGCAGCGCGTGCTGCCGGCCTGGCCGGTGGCGCTCCCGGTGGAGGCCGTGCGCGACGTGGAGCGGGAGGCGGAGCACTTCGCCCGCCAGCCCTTCGCCCTGGAGGTGGGGCCGCTCTTCCGCGCCCGGCTGGTCCGCTCGCCGGACGGCGCGCACCACCTGTGGCTGGCCATGCACCACATCATCTCCGACGCGTGGTCCATGGGGCTGCTCCTGCGCGAGCTGAGCGCGCTCTATGAGGCCTTCGCCGCGGGCCGGCCCTCGCCGCTGCCGGAGCTGGCGGTGCAGTACGTGGACTTCGCCGGCTGGCAGCGGCGCTACCTGACGTCGGCCCTGGGGGCCGCGCAGCTCGACTACTGGCGCGAGCAGCTGGAGGGCCTGCCGCCCAGGCTGGAGCTGCCCACGGACCGGCCGCGCCCGAGCGTGCAGACGAACCGGGGCGCGACGCTGCGCTTCGAGCTGGATTCGGTGCTGACGCGGGGCCTCAAGCAGGTGGCGCAGGAGGCGGGCGCCACGCTGTACATGGCGCTGCTGGCCGCCTGGAGCGTGGTGCTGGGCCGCTACAGCCGGCAGGACGACGTGGCGGTGGGCTCGCCCGTGGCCAACCGCAAGCACCGGGAGACCGAGGCGCTCATCGGCTTCTTCGTCAACACGCTGGTGCTGCGCGCGAAGCTGGAGGGCGACCCCTCCTTCCTGGAGCTGCTGGGCCGGGTGCGGCAGGTGACGCTGGAGGCGCTGGCCCACCAGGACGTGCCGTTCGACGCGGTCGTGGAGGCCCTCCAGCCGGAGCGAGACCTCAGCCACACGCCGCTGTTCCAGGCCATGTTCGTCATGCACAACGCGCCCTCCGGCCCCATGAAGCTGGGCGACGTGACGGCCACGCCCGCGGCGCTGGAGACGGGCACCGCGAAGTTCGACCTGACGCTCACGTTGGAGGAGCGCGACACGCGGCTCGTGGGCGCGCTGGAGTACAACACCGACCTGTTCGACGCCGCCACCGGCGAGCGCATGGTGGAGAGCCTGCGCGCGCTGCTCCTGGGCGCGGTGGAGGCGCCGTCCCGCCCGGTGGGGCGGCTGCCGCTGCTGGGCGCCGCGCAGCGCGAGCGGGCGGCCCTCGGCTGGAGCACCCCCCGCCTGCCCTACGACGCGGAGCGCTGCATCCACCACCTCTTCGAGGCCCAGGCCCGGCAGACGCCGGACGCGGTGGCGGTGGTGCACGGCGCGCGGACGGTGACGTACCGCGAGCTGGAGGTGGGGGCGAACCGGCTGGCGCACCACCTGCGCGCGCTGGGCGTGGGCCCGGAGGTGCTGGTGGGCTTCTGCGTGGAGCGCTCGCCGGAGCAGTTGCTGGGGCTGCTGGCCATCCTCAAGGCGGGCGGCGCGTACCTCGCGCTGGACCCCATGTCGCCGCGCGAGCGCAACGCCTTCATGCTGCAGGACGCCCGGGCGCGGGTGCTGCTCACCCAGCGCCCCCTGCTGGCGCTGCTCCCCGAGTCCCCCGCCACGACCGTGTGCCTGGACGCGCTGTCCGAGGCGGAGCTGGGCGCGCGCCCCGGCACCCCTCCGCCCGTCGCGGCGGGCCCGGAGTCCCTGGCCTATGTGCTCTACACGTCCGGCTCCACCGGCCGGCCCAAGGGCATCGCCATGCGGCACGGCCCGCTGGCCAACCTCATCGCGTGGCAGCTGCGCGTCTGCACCGTGGGCCCGGGCCACCGCACCCTCCAGTTCGCGCCGTGGAACTTCGACATCTGCGTGCAGGAGTCCTTCTCCACCTGGGCCACGGGCGGCGCGGTGGTGGTGGTGCCGGACGAGGTGCGCAAGGACGCGGTGGCGCTGCTGGACTTCCTCCAGGCGCACGACGTGCAGCGGCTGCACGTGCCCTTCGTCGTCCTCCAGGGGCTCGCGGAGGCGGCCCAGGCGCTCGGGCGCGTGCCGTCCTCGCTGCGCGAGGTCTACGCCGCCGGCGAGGCCCTGCAGGTGACGCCCGCCGTGGAGCACTTCTTCCGAGCCCTGCCAGGGTGCGTCCTCTACAACAACTACGGCCCCTCCGAGGCGCACGTCATCACGTCGCACGCGCTGGCGGGGGACCCGGGGGGCTGGCCCCGCCTGCCGCCGGTGGGCCAGGCGCTGCCCAACACCCGCATCTACCTGTTGGACAGGCTGGGCCAGCCGGTGCCGGTGGGGGTGGGCGGCGAGGTGTACGTGGGCGGGGACTGCCTGGCGCGCGGCTACCTCCACCGGCCGGACCTGACGGCGGAGCGCTTCGTGCCGGACCCCTTCAGCACGACGCCGGGCGCGCGGCTGTACCGCACCGGCGACCTGGCGCGCGCCCTCCGCGATGGCACCCTGGAGTACCTGGGGCGGGTGGACTTCCAGGTGAAGGTGCGCGGCTTCCGGGTGGAGCTGGGTGAGGTGGAGGCCATGCTCTGCCAACACCCCCACGTGCGCGAGGCGCTGGCGATGGTCCGCGAGGACCGGCCCGGGGACCGGCGGCTGGTGGCCTACGTGGCGCCGCGCCCCGGCGCCACGCTGGAGGTGCCGGCCCTGCGCGCGTTCCTCAAGGAGCGCCTGCCGGACTACATGGTGCCCTCCGCGCTGGTGCTCATGGACGCGCTGCCGCAGACGAACGCGGGCAAGGTGGAGCGCTCGCGGCTGCCGGTGCCCACGGGGGAGGCCGAGGCCCTCTACGTGGCGCCCCGCACGCCGGAGGAGGCGGCGGTGGCGGCCGTGTGGGCGGAGGTCCTGGGCGTGGCCCAGGTGGGCGTCCACGACCACTTCTTCGAGCGCGGCGGGCACTCGCTGCTCGCCACCCGCGCCACCTTCCGGGTGGGCGAGGCGCTGGGCGTGACGCTGCCGCTGCGCAGCCTCTTCGAGGAGCCGACGGTGGAGGGGCTGGCGCGCCGGGTGACGGCGCTGAAGTGGGCCGCGCAGGCGGCGGTCGTGATGGAGTCGGGTGAGGACCGGGAGCAGGGGGAGCTGTGAGACACGTCGAGGCGTTGCTGGCGGAGCTGAAGGGGCGGGATGTCCGGGTCTGGGTGGAGGAGGGGCGCCTGCGCTACAGCGCGCCCCGAGATGCCCTGTCTCCGCAGTTGCTGGAGCGCCTGCGGGAGCAGAAGGCCGCGCTGATGCAGTACCTCCAGCAGGCCCGGAGCGCGGCGCGCGCGGCGCTGCCGCCCCTGTCCCCCGCGCCCCGCGGAGGCCCGCTGCCCCTGTCCTTCCCGCAGCAGCGGCTGTGGTTCCTCAGCCGGTTCCAGCAGGACGGCGGCGCCAGCTACAACATGCCTGGCGCCCTGCGGCTGGAGGGGGGGCTGGACGTGGCCGCGCTGTCGTCCGCGCTGGCCGCGCTGGTGGCGCGGCACGAGAGCCTGCGCACCTGCTTCCCGGAGGTGGACGGCGCGCCGGTCCAGGTCATCCTGTCCGAGGGGGCGCTGCCCCTGGAGCACGTGGACCTGCGCGCCTTGCCGGAGCCGGAGCGCACCCAGCGCCTGGGCGAGCGGGCCCGAAGCGAGGCGACGCACCGCTTCGACCTGACGCGCGGTCCGCTGGCGCGCGCGGTGCTCGTGCGGCTGACGGAGCGCGGCCAGGTGCTGCTGCTCACCCTGCACCACGTCATCGCGGACGCCTGGTCGCTGGGCATCCTCTTCCAGGAGGTGGCGGAGCTGTACGCCGCCCACCTGGGCCGGCGCGCGCCCCGGCTCCCGGCCCTGCCCATCCAGTACGCGGACTTCGCCGTCTGGCAGCGCGAGCGGCTGGTGAAGGTGCTGGACGCGGGCCGCGAGGCCTGGACGCGGCGCCTCACCGGCGCGCCGGTGCTCCTGGAGCTGCCCACAGACAGGCCCCGGCCCGCCGTGCAGACGTTCCGGGGCGCCACGGTGCCGCTCGCGCTGGAGCCGGCGGTGGCCCGGGGCGTGCGCGCGCTCGCCGAGCGCCACGGCGCCACGCCCTTCATGGTGCTGCTGGCGGGCTTCCAGGCGCTGCTGGCGCGCTACAGCGGCCAGGAGGACATCGTCGTCGGCTCGCCGGTGGCCAACCGGCCGCTGCGCGAGACGGAGGGGCTCATTGGCTTCTTCGTGAACATGCTGGCCCTGCGCACGCGCGTGCGAGCCGAGGACACCTTCGGCGCGCTGGTGGCGCGGGTGAAGGACGTGGCGCTGGAGGCCTACGCGAACCAGGACGTCCCGTTCGAGCAGCTGGTGGAGGTGCTCCAGCCCGAGCGCAACCTGAGCCACCCGCCGCTCTTCCAGGTGATGTTCATGCTCCAGAACGCGCCCGCGGGCCGGCTGGAGCTGCCCGGCCTGGACGTCACGCTGGAGGACTTCCAGAGCGTGTCGGCGAAGCTGGATTTGACGCTGTCGCTCACCGAGGTCGGCGAGGGCTTCGAGGGTTGGCTCGAGTACAACCTGGACCTCTACGATGAGGCCACGGTGCGGCGCATGGCCGGCCACCTGAACACGCTGCTGGCGGCGGCGGTGGCGGACCCGGATATCCCGGTGGGGCGCCTGCCGTGGCTCACCGCCGGGGAGCGGGCGTGGCTGACGGCGCGCAACGCCACCGACGTGGAGGTGCCGGGGGACCGGCGCGTCCACCGCCAGTTCGAGGCCCAGGTGGCGCGCACGCCCGAGGCGGTGGCGCTGGTGTTCCGCGAGGCGCACCTCACGTACCGCGCGCTGGAGGCGCGGGCGAACCAGCTGGCGCACCACCTGCGGGCGCTGGGGGCGGGGCCGGGCGCGCTGGTGGGCCTGTGCGTGGAGCGGTCGCTGGAGATGGTGGTGGGGATGCTGGGCATCCTCAAGTCGGGGGCGGCCTATCTGCCGCTGGACCCCAAGCTGCCCGCCGACCGGCTGGCGCTCATCGTGGAGGACGCGGGGGCCGCGCTGCTCGTCACGCGCGAGTCCTTGAAGGGCACGCTGCCCGACACGGCGGCGCGCCGCGTCTGCCTGGACACGGACGCCGCCACGCTGGCCGCCTGTCCGGACGCGGTCCTCCCCGGGGGCGCGGCGGCCGGGGACCGGGCCTATGTCATCTATACCTCCGGCTCCACCGGGCGCCCCAAGGGCGTGGAGCTGGAGCACCGCCACGTCACGAACTTCTTCCAGGGCATGGACGGGGTGCTGGGGACGGAGCCCGGGACGTGGCTGGCCGTCACCACGCCGTCCTTCGACATCTCCGTGCTGGAGTTGCTGTGGACGCTGGCGCGCGGCTACCGCGTCGTCGTGCAGGATGACGCCGCCGGCATCCTCCCGGTGGCCCACGGCGCGGGGGCGCCGCGGCGGCCGGTGGACTTCAGCCTGCTGTACTTCGCCAGCGCGGGGGGCGCCGCGGGGGCTCCGGGCAAGTACCGGCTCCTGCTGGAGGGCGCGAAGTTCGCGGACACCCACGGCTTCACCGCCATCTGGACGCCGGAGCGCCACTTCCATGACTTCGGTGACCTGTACCCCAACCCCTCGGTGACGGGCGCGGCGGTGGCGGCGGTGACGCGCCGGGTGCGCATCCGCGCGGGCAGCGTGGTGCTGCCCCTGCATGACCCGCTGCGCGTGGCGGAGGAGTGGTCCGTGGTGGACAACCTCTCCGATGGCCGCGTGGACGTGTCCTTCGCGTCCGGGTGGCAGGCCCAGGACTTCGTGCTCGCGCCGGAGCGGTATGCCCGGCGCAAGGCGCTGATGCTCGAAGGGCTGGAGGAGGTGCGGCGGCTGTGGCGCGGCGGCTCGGTGCGCCGCGTGGACGGCACGGGGCAGGCGCGCGAGGTGTGGACGCGGCCCAGGCCCGTGCAGCCGGAGCTGCCGGTGTGGCTCACCGCCGCCGGCAGCGAGGAGACCTTCCGCATGGCCGGCGAGGTGGGGGCCCACGTGCTGACGCACCTGCTGGGCCAGGACGTGGCGCAGCTCGAGGCGAAGGTGGCCGCCTTCCACGCGGCGTGGCGTCAGGCGGGGCATGCGGGCGTCGGCCGGGTGACGCTGATGGTGCACACCTTCGTGGGCACGGACGCGGACGCGGTGCGCGAGACGGTGCGCGGCCCCTTCCGCGAGTACCTGCGCAGCTCGCTGGACCTGCTGGCGCAGCTGGCGCGCAGCCTGGGCATGGACCTGTCGAAGGGCGGCATCGCGCCGGAGGACCTGGAGTTCCTGCTGGACCACGGCTTCGAGCGCTTCTACGAGACGAGCGGCCTGTTCGGCACCGTGGAGGCGTGCATCGAGCGGGTGGCGCGGCTCCAGGCGGTGGGCGTCGACGAGGTGGCCTGCCTCGTGGACTTCGGCGTGGACGCGGACACCGTGCTGGCGAGCCTCCCGCTGCTGGAAGAGGTGCGGGCGCGCTGCCAGCCCGGCGCGGCGGACGCGGCGGACTTCTCCGTCCCCGCGCAGGTGCGCCGGCACGGGGTGACGCACCTGCAGTGCACGCCGTCCCTGGCGCGGCTGCTGGCGGACGACGCCCGGGGGCTGGACGCGCTGCGCTCCCTGCGCACGCTGCTGCTGGGCGGCGAGGAGCTGCCGGCGGCGCTGCTGGAGCGGCTGGGGGAGGGCACGCCGCGCCAGGTGCTCAACATGTACGGCCCCACGGAGACGACGGTGTGGTCCACCACGGCGGTGGCCGCCGCGCGGGGGGGCCGGGTGTCCATTGGCGCGCCCATCGCCAACACGCAGGTCCACGTCGTGGACCGCCACCTGCAACCGGTGCCGGTGGGGGTGCCCGGGGAGCTGCTCATCGGCGGGGACGGCGTGGCCCGGGGCTACCTGGGGCGGCCGGAGCTCACCGCCGAGCGCTTCCTCGCGGACCCGTTCCACCCGGACGACAGCCGGCGCGTGTACCGCACGGGCGACCTCGCGCGCTGGCGCGCGGATGGCGCGCTGGAGTTCCTGGGCCGCGCCGACTTCCAGGTGAAGGTGCGGGGCTTCCGCATCGAGCTGGGGGAGATTGAAGCGGTGCTCGCGCGGCACCCGGCCGTGCGCCAGGGCGTCGTCGTGGTGCGCGCGGACGGCGGCGGCGACAGGCTGCTGGTGGGCTACGTGGTGCCGGAGGGCGAGGCGGCGGGCGCCCCGGAGCTGCGGCGCTTCCTGGCCCTGCACCTGCCCGACTACATGGTGCCGGGCCTCTTCGTGACGCTGCCGGAGCTGCCGCGCACGCCCAACGGCAAGGTGGACCGGCGCGCGCTGCCCGCGCCGGACTTCCAGGGGGACGCGGGCGGGGCGCGGGTGGCGCCGCGCACCACCGCGGAGATGCAGCTGGCCGCGCTGTGGGCGGAGCTGCTCAAGGTGCCGGACCCGGGCGTGCGCGACAGCTTCTTCTCCCTGGGGGGGCACTCCATCCTCGCGGTGCAGCTCATGGCGCACATCGAGCGGCTCTTCGGGCGGCGGCTGCCGCTGGCCACGCTGTTCCGCGCGCCCACCATCGAACAGCTCGCGCGGGAGCTGACGCGGGAGGGGGAGGCTTCCCGCTCCCTGCGGGTGGAGCTCCAGCGGGGGCGGGACGGCCTTCCGCCGGTGTTCTGCGTGCCCGGGGCGGGCGGCAACCTCATCTACTTCCACGCGCTGGTGCGCCACCTGGGCCCCGCGCGGACGGTGTATGGGCTCCAGCCCATCTACACGGAGGCGCTGGAGGAGGGGACGGTGGTGGAAGCCCTGGCCACGCGGTACCTGGCGGCCGTGCGCGAGGCGCAGCCGCATGGCCCCTACGCCTTCGTCGGGCACTCGTTCGGCGGCGTCATCGCGTTCGAGCTGGCCCGGAGGCTGCGCCAGGCGGGGGAGACGGTGGCCCTGCTGGGCATCCTCGACAGCGTGGCGCCGGTGCCGCGAAGCCAGCCCCTGGGCGCGGACTGGGACCAGGCCGAGTGGCTGCGCCTCATTGGCAGCCTGCTGCTGCGGCTGTACGGCAAGGACGTGGGCCTGTCGGTGGAGGCGCTGCGCGCGCTCACGCCCGAGGCCCAGGTGGACCTGCTGATGGCGCGGATGCAGGCGTGCGGCCTGCTGCCTCCGGAGGCGGACCGCACCCAGTTCCTGGGGTTCGTGCGCACCTTCCAGGCGGACCAGCAGAGCACCTACGTGCCCCCGGCGCCGTACCCGGGCCCGCTCACCTTCTTTCGCGCGGAGGTGCTGCACCCGGACAACCTCCCCGTGGAGGAGCTGCGCTGGACGCTGGACGCGCCCGCCCTGGGCTGGGAGCGCTTCACCACCGAGCCCGTGACGGTGCACGTCGTGCCCGGAGACCACCTGTCGATGATGACCGAGCCGCACGTCCAGGCGCTGGCGCGGGTGCTGGCGGGCTGCCTGGACGCCCCTTCTCCGGCGGAGCCGCCCCTCGCGGACCGCCCCTCGCCGCGCCACACGCTCAAGGAGTCACACGGAACATGAACGCCCATGTCGTCACGCCGCTCTTGCGCTGCATCTTCTGCCGCCGGGAGCAGTTCACCCAGCAGGACAGCGTCCTCCACTGCGAGGGCTGTGGCCGCCGCTTCCCGCGCAACACGGCGGGTTATACGGACCTGATGCAGACGGGCACCCAGCCCCGGACACCGCCCAACACGGTGGCCCAGCGGCTCATGGAGAGCGACGCGTTCGTCGGCGTGTACGAGCACCTGATGCGTCCCTTCTTCGTGCGCATCTTCGCCGGGCCGGGCGCGCGCGTGCCCACCCCGGTGGAGGAGTACGCCGTCTACGAGCGCTGGCTCGACGTGCCGGCGCGGGGCGGCCCCTGGCTGGACCTGTCCTGCGGCGCCGGCTTCTACACCCAGAGCCTCGCACGCAGCGCCGGCAACCAGCTGGTGGTGGGCCTGGACCTGTCGGAGGCGATGCTGGAGAAGGCCGCCCGGCAGGTGGCCGGCACGGGCAACACGGTGCTGCTGCGGGGCAACGTGTATGAGCTCCCCCTGCGCGACGGGGTCTTCGCCGGCGTGCTCAACGCGGGCTCGCTGCACCTGTACCCGGACCCGGACCTCGCGTACCGGGAAATCTTCCGGCTGCTCAAGCCGGGCGGCACCTACGTGGCCAGCACCTTCGCGGAGTCGCCCCGCCCGCTGGGCCGGCTGGGGGTGCGCGCCACTGGCATCCGGCGCACGGACCTGCCGGGCCTGCCCCAGGCGCTCGCCCGCGCGGGCTTCGTGGACTACGAGGAGCAGCGCTACGGTGACGCCTTCATCCTCAAGGTCCGCCGCCCCGAGTAGCCGGGGGCACTGAAGTCCAGAGCCGGCGCCGCGCATGTGTCATGGCATGCGGGGTGCCGCCTGGGGGCCCGTGGGGGGCCGAGCGCCGAGGCTCGATAAGGCGAGGGGAGAAGGTCCTCGTCGTGCGCATCGTCCCGGATGACGGGGGCCTCTTCTGCCGTGGCGGCCGCATCCATGGACATGGCGGCCTCGCTCGGGTTCCGTGCACGGCCCCCGCTTACCGGTGCTCCCCCTCACGCGTCGTGCGCACCCACTCGCCGCGCTTCTCCGCGCCGGGGCCGCGCAGCATCAGCCACACCTTCCACACCACGTAGACGGGCGCCCAGGCCAAATCCAGCAGCCCCCGGAGGCCCACGCCGGACACCCACCAGCCGCGCAGGACGTACGCCCCCAGGCTCGCCACGCTGAAGCCCGCCACGCCCAGGGCCCACGGCACGGGCTCACCGGAGACCCCGGCGACCGCCCCGGCCAGCACCGCGCAGCCCACCGCGGCCAGCACCAACTGGCTCAGCGGTGGCACCAGCACGTCCATGGCCAAATCGAGCAGCGTGCCGTCCTTCTTCCGGAGGCCCTCCCTCAAGAGCGGCCACCCGTGCAGCTTGCGCATCTGCGCGCGCCCACCCTCCCAGCGCTGGCGCTGCGAGCGGCTCTGCTTCTCCCCGGACACCATCTCCCCCAGCACCTCCGCCTCCCAGACGTAGTGCACGCGGAAGCCGTGCTGGGCCAGGCGGATGCCGTACTCCAGGTCCTCCACCACGCTGAAGGCGTCATGCGGCACCTGGGCCAGCGCGTGGTGCGTGAAGCACATGCCGTTGCCTCGCAGGCCGCACGACACGCCCAGCGTCTCCCGGCCCTGCGAGCGCACCTTGTGGAACATGCCCAGCGCAATGGTCATCAGCCGCGTGCGCCAGGACGCCGTGGGGTTCATCACCCCGTAGTGCGCCTGCATGGCGTGCGCATGTCCAGCCGGGCTCTTGCGCCCCTCCACCTCCGGCGCCTCGATGCGCTCGGCGAACGCCCGCAGCAGGTTGGGCGACACCACGGTGTCCGCGTCCACCACCACCACCGCCCCGGCGAAGCCGTCCTGCTGGCTGAACGCGAAGGCGTGCGCCAGCGCGTAGCCCTTGCCCCGCTTCTCCGTGTCCTGCCGCTCCAGCACGAAGGCGCCCGCCTCGCGGGCCTTCTGCGCCGTCGCGTCGGAGCAGTTGTCCGCCACCACGATGATGCGCCGCCGGTCCACCGGGTAGTCCACCGCGGACAGGTTCGCCACCGTCCGGGCGATGCCCAGCTCCTCGTTGTGCGCGGGGATGATGATGTCGAAGGTCTGCTTCGGCTCGACGAGCGCCCGCGGCGGAGACGGCCGATAGGAGAGCAGCGTCAGGCTCAGCAGATAGCCACACGCCACCGCCACGGGAAGCTGCACCACGCACAGCGCCACGTCCAGCCACGTCCACGATGTCACGACATGCACCCCCGAGCGCGCCGTTCAGCGACGCTCCAGCTCCGCCAGCACGGGGAGCTTCAGAATCCGCTCGACCTGCCACTTCTCCAGGATGCGCCGGCGGATGATGTCCAGCGCCAGCGCCGCGAAGATGCCCAGACCGATGCCGCCCACCACGCCCGCGGCGACGATGAGCTTCACCTTCGGCTTGGACGGCCGCTCCGGGAAGGTGGGCGGCGACAGCACGCTGAAGCGGTGCTTCATGGACGCGCGCGAAATCTCCAGCTCCGTGCGCGCCTGGTCCAGCCGCCGCGTCTTCTCCTGGTGCCGCATCACCAACATGCGCACCGTGTCCGCCGCCACCGACACCTCCGGGTCATCCGACGCGGCCGGCCCGCCCAGCGTCGCGCCGCCCAGCGCGGCCGTCGCCAGGCCGGACTCCAGCTCGGCCGGGTCGCCGCCGTTGCGCACGTACTCGTTGATGAGCTCCGTCATCTCCGAGCGCAGCGCGATGAGCTGCGGCGAGTCCTCCTGGAGCGAGGAGATGCGCTGCTCCAGGTCGGTGATGATGGGGTGCTGCGGTGAATAGATGACGCGCTGCTCGGACAGCTGGTTGCGCAGCTCCGTCAGCCGCCGCGAGCGGAAGTCCTCCACGTCCCCGATGGCCCGGCGCTTCGTCTGAATCATGAAGCGCATCTGCGCCAGCAGGTGGTCGGTGTTGATGCCCAGCGCGGCGTTGGCCGCGGCCGCGGCGCCGCCCTTGCGCCCCTTCTTCGCCTCTTCCTTCTTCAGCCGCGCCTCCGCGCGCTTCACCGCCGCGTTGAGCTGGCCAATGGCCGTCTGGATGCCCGCGGCCTCCTCCACCACCTGCTTCTCCAGGATGGTGATGGCCTCCTGCACCGCGCCCATCTCCGCCGCCTGGCGCATGTCCAGGAAGTTCTGCTGCGCGGCCTTCACGATGTCGAGCGCGAGCTGCGGGTCGCTCCACTCCACGCCGATGGAGACCGTGCCCGTGCCGCCCTCCACGCCGACAATCATCGCCTGCTCCAGCATGGCGGTGAGCGCGTCGCGCTTGTCCTCGTCCGACATGGGCGCGGGCGGCTTGCGCAGCACCTTCTCCTTCAGCCGGCTCATGGGCGAGCGCTGGAGCTCCCAGTACTCCACCAGCTTCGCCTTCGCGACGATGGACTTGAGGTTGTCGTACTTCATCACCATCTCCCACGCGGCGCGCGTGGGCTGGTCCGCGTCCACGGGGATGGAGCGCCCCGGGTTGGCCAGCGAGGAGATGATGAAGTTGCGCTGCGTCAGCATCCGCGTCTCCACGCGGTACTTGCGCGGCATGATTTTGCTGACGCCCACCGCCATGGCGGACACCGCGCCCATCACCACCAGGGCGAGGAACCAGTGCCGCAGCACCGCGTTCTTCAAATAGAAGACCGCGTCGATGACGAAGCCCCAGTCGATGAGGTCCGCCGGCGCGTTCGTCTCCGGGCGCTCCGGAGTGAAGGCGGGCTGCGGCGGCGGCACCAGCTGGGGGCGCGGCCCGGGAGCCCCGGGCGCGGGGACCGTCACGGTGTCCTCCTGGCCCCGGTGCTCTTGAGCAGCGACCGCACCCGCCGGGTGAACTCCTCCTGGGTGAAGGGCTTGCCCAGGTAGCCGTTGGCGCCGGCCTCCTCGGCGTGCGCCTTGTCCTCCGGCAAGTCCCGCGCGCTCACCACCAGCACCGGCACGTCCGCCATGGCCGGCGTGCGGCGGATGTGCTCGCACAAGTCGTACCCGGAGATGTCCGGCAGCGTCAGGTCCAGACACACGAGGTCCGGACGGGCGGCCGTCTCCAGGTGCTTGAGCGCGGCGCGGCCGCTGGGCAGCTCCACCACCTCCTTGAAACCCATGTCCCGCAGGTAGTCGCCCAGCATCTTCCGGAAGAAGGGGGCGTCCTCCACCAGGAGGACCGTGCGCAGGTCGGACTCCATCCGTCGTCAACCTTTCTGAAACTCGCTCAGCCGAACCCGAGCCTTGGCACCCAGACCACGACGCCGTACGTGTATGCCGCGTTGAAGAGGACGAACCAGAGGATGGCCTTCTTCAGCCCCCGCACGGGGTGCGGATCCCTCGCCGCCTTCGCTGGCAGGGCGATGGTGAGGATGAGGACGGACATCAAGATGAGTTTCGCCATGTCGGCAGCCCTCAGAGGATACCAGTTTGCCGCACGGACAGGCCCAGCGTCGCCGCCCACGTCAGCCGGGCCGCCGGCAACTCGGGCGAGCGGCTCCAGGTGCCGCGGAGGTCGGTATCCACGGACACCCACCGTGTGAGAATCCAGGAACCCGTGAAGCCCCCGGAGAGGATGCTGTCCCCGCTGGAGCCCCCCACGGCCGCGGCGCCGCCGCCGATGGCGGACACCCGGACGCGGGGCCCCAGCGCCCACGTCCCCGTCAGCGTCAGGTCCGCCCGGGGGTAGACGCGCGCCGTCAGCCGGTCCGTGAAGGGGACGACGCGCAGGTCCGCCCGGCCGTTGAAGTCCGCCGTGCGCGAGGGAACCCGGTGGCTCACCCCCAGATTCAGGTTGGGGAGCAGCTCCGTCCGCGGGCCGTCCAGCGGGCCGGGCTCGGGCTCGCCCTCGGCGGGGGGCACGGGGATGGAGTTCACCACGCTCACACCCGCCCCGGCCTCCAGGGCGGTGCGCCGGTCCACCCGGTGCCCCCAGGCCTCGCGCAGCGTGACGATGGTGTTGTTGGCCCCGGTGGAGAAGCGCGCGAGGGTGAAGGCCACGGAGGTGGTGAGGGCGCTCAGCGGCGACAGCGCGTGGCTGACGGACACGTCCGCGCGCGGGCCGTACTGCAGCGGCACGGACTCGCGGGCGGGCCCGTCCAGGCCGCCGCTGATGGAGAAGCCGCCGGAGCCGGTGAGGTTCCACCGCCGCCCCAGCCAGCCGGTGTCCGCCGTCAGCGTGGTGGCCGAGGACAGGAAGTAGACGGTGTCCGCCTGGGGCAGCGGCTGCAGGGGGCCGCCGCCGCCGGGGGGACGCAGCGGCCCGTCCGGGTCCGTGCCCGGCGTGCCTCCGGGCAGCGAGCCCAGGTCCGTGGTGAGCAGGTTGACGCTGCCCAGCACCAGCTCCTCCGACAGGCGCAGGGACAGTCCGCGCTCGGGGCGCCACAGGCCGGCCAGGCGGCCCATGTGCTGGACTTCGGTGCGCGCGCGGGCGGTGACCTCCCGCAAGCTGATGCGCGGGGCGTACTCCACCTGGAGCGCGGCGTTGCCGTCGCGAAGCTCCAGGCCCAGCAGCGGGGTGATGTCGGTGTCGCCCGCGACGGAGGGGGCCTCGGGCGCGGGGTCCTCGTTGGAGCGCAGGCGCGAGTCCACGCGCGCGGCCGTGGCGTAGCTGACGGAGGCGGAGGACACCTCCAGCATCGCGACGGTGAGGACGGTGCCCAGCACGGGCTACTCCACCACCACCACGTCACCGGGGCGCAGGCGGAAGGCGGGCGCGCGTCCCTCGGCGTGGATGAGGTCGTCGTAGCGGAAGCGGATGCGCTCCAGCTCGGCGCCCTCCTCCTGGCGCATGACGAAGATGCGGTCCTTGTGGGCGTACTCGGTGAAGCCGCCCGCGCCGGCCAGGGCCTCCAGCACGCTGGCGCCCGGCTCGATTTCCAGCGGGCCGATGCGGTTGACCTCGCCCACCATGGTCACCTTGATGGGGCGCGCCATCTCCAGCGCCACCGTGACGACGGGGTGGTTGATGTAGTCCTTCAGCCGCGTCTGGATTTGCTGCGACAGCATGGCCGGCGTGTGGCCGGCGGCCTCCACGTCATCCAGGAAGAGCAGGCTGATGCGGCCGTCCTCGCGCACGCGGGCCTGCGTGGTGAGCGACTCCTGGTTCCACACGCGGATGTTGAGCAAGTCGCCCGCGGCGATGCGGTACGCCGCGTCCACCGGGGGCGGCTTCTCCTGGTAGTCATCCACCCACGTGTACTTGCCCAGGCCCCGGCAGGCGGGCGCCAGCAGCAGCAGCGCGGCGCAGGCGAACGAGCGCCAGGGACGGCGCGGGGCGGAGGCGGGCTGGCGGTGCGGGGACGGCATGGGGGACGGAGCTCTCCTCAGGGGGTGGGCGCGGCCTCGGGCGCGGGTTGTCCACGGCGGCGGGCGATGCGCACCACCTGGAGCACCTCGCCGGGGCGCACCGCGCCGGTGGCCAGCACCGCGACGATGTAGAGCACGGCTTCCACGGTGAGGCGCACCCACGGGTTCAAGGAGGCCAGCAGGGTCTGGTCCAACGCGACGATGGCCACGCAGATGGCGGCCGTCTTGGCAATCATGGACACCAGGCGCCCGTCGAAGGCCGCCTTGCCCATGCGCCCCAACAGGCTGATGGTGACGCAGATTTCCATGAGCAGCATGGACAGCGCCGTGCCCGCCGCGCCGCCGCCGTTGCCCAGGGCGTCGGACATCAGCGGAATCAGCAGCAGGTTGAGCAGGGGAATCAGCCCCACGCTGCCAATGACGCTGGTGATGGTCACCCACCACTCGCGGTTCGTCATGGTGAGCCACAGGCCGGCGTTCATCGTCACGAAGGCCAGGACGAAGAGCGGCGACATCAGCCGCAGCGGCATGGCGGACTCGGCGAACGCGCCGCCCATCAGCCCCACCCACAGCGGCGCGCCCAGGACGATGAGCATCATCATGGGCACGGTGACGGCCAGCGTGCCCTCCATGGCGCGGCGGGTGAGCCGCGTGAGCTCCGCCTCGGAGCGCTCGGCCGCGCGGGACGCCAGCGGCATCAGCACCCAGCCGAAGACGGGGTTGAGGAAGAAGGTCAGGCCCGCGATGTTCCACGCCGCGCCGTACCAGCCCACCTCTTCGTGGCTGGCCACCATGCCCAGCAGCATCACGTCCAGCCGGCCGTTGGCCGCCAGCGCCGCGCCGGTGATGAAGAAGGGCAGGCTGGCCTTGAGCACCTTCAGCGTGGCGGGCACGTCCACCTTGAAGGTGAGCCCCATGTGCGCGCGGGCCAGGTACCAGCCCACGCCCAGCTTCACCGCCTCCGACGCCACCAGCGGCACCGCCAGCCACGGCAGCGGCAGGCCCGCCACGGCGACGGCCAGCAGGCCTCCGCCCCACACCAGCTTGGTGACGATGTTGGAGACGGACAGCCCCGCCACCTTGCCCTTGGCGTGCAGCAGCGCGGCCACGGAGGCGTTGATGATGATGAGCGACTGGGCCAGGGCGAAGACGTAGACGAGCTGGCGCACCTCGGCCGGCTCGTCGAAGTGGGCCATCACCAGCGCCATGACGCCCATCAGCACCGCGGTGAGGCCCAGCCGCAAGAGCAGCGTGCTGCCGAAGAAGTCGCTGGCGTGCTCGGGCCGGCGCGACACCTCCTTGCGGATGTACATCTCCAGGCCCAGGTGGGTGGCGATGAAGAAGACGGCGGAGAAGCTGTCGGCGTAGTTGAAGCGCCCGAAGCTCTCCGGCCCCAGGTGGGCCGGCAGCAGGAAGCGCACGCCCATGGCGATGGCATACGTGGCCAGCAGCGAGCCCCCGAGCTGGAGCCCGTTGCGCACCGCGCCCATCGCCTCATGCGAGCGCTCGCGCTCGCCCGCGTCCTGCGAAATGGAATGGCTGGGACTGTTCACGGTGGGAGCGTGCGGCCCCGGCGCCGGCCAGGACTGCCCGGGTGCATAGAAAACGAGCGGGGGCGGCACGTCAATGCCGCCCCCGCAAAGGTTGGGTCGCCTGGTGGCCTGCTCTAGCTGGCGCCGCGGCCGGTGAGCACCACCGGCACCGTCTGGAGCAGCAGGCGCAGGTCGCTCGTCAGGCTCCAGTGGTCGATGTACTGCATGTCCAGGTACATCCACTCCTCGAAGGAAATCTGGTTCCGTCCCGACACCTGCCAGATGCAGGTGAGTCCGGGCCGCACCGACAGGCGGCGGCGCTGCCACGTCTCGTACTTGGCCACCTCGCCGGGCACCGGCGGGCGCGGCCCAACGATGCTCATCTCCCCGCGCAGCACGTTGATGAACTGGGGCAGCTCATCAATGGAGAACTTGCGGATGAAGCGGCCGATGCCGGTGATGCGCGGGTCGTGCTTCATCTTGAAGACGGGGCCCGTCTGCTCGTTGTGCGCGGCCAGCTTCTCCTTCAGCTCCTCGGCGTTCACCACCATGGAGCGGAACTTCAGCATGTAGAAGGGCTTGCCGTTCTGCCCCACGCGCAGCTGCTTGAAGAAGATGGGGCCCTTGGAGGTGAACTTCACCGCCAGCGCCACGATGCCCAGGAGCGGCAGCAGCGCCCACAGCGCCGCGGCGGACACGCAGATGTCGAACAGGCGCTTCATCGCCATCTGGTGCGGCTTGGGGCTCACCGCCGCGAAGTGCAGGAAGCCGTCGGCCACCGCGCGGCGCTCCACCGGGCGGGCGCGGTCCAGGCGGAAGCTGTGCGCGGGCAGCGCGAAGGGCACGCCGAAGCGCTCGGCCAGCTTGATGGCCGCCTGCATGGACTCGCCCTGCTTCAGCGTGTTGCCGGCGATGTACACCTCATCCACCGCGGTGTTGCGGAGGATGCCCTCCAGGTCGTCCACCGAACCCATGACGGGGCCGGGCAATTCGCCCACCGAGCCGTTGTCGTCGTGGAAGCGCACGTAGCCCAGAATCTGCCGGCGGCCACGGTTGGCCAGGTCCTCGCCGGTGTAGCGGCCCATGGCGCCCGTGCCCACGATGAGCACCGCGTCCATGGGGCGCTCCTGCGAGGCCACCGGACGGAAGACGAACAGGCGCAAGAGCAGCGTCACTGGCCAGAAGATGAACAGCAGCGGGCCCACCACCGGCGCCGTCACCACCGCCGGCGCCGCCACGCTGCCCAGCGCCAGCACCGTCACCACCGCCAGCGTCGTCACCGACACCAGCGCCACGTGGTCCAGCTTGCTGCGCTCGGCGAAGCGCGAGTCGTACAGGCACAGCGCGGTGCCCGTCACAATCCACACCACCCACGCCGCCAGCACCAGCCCCGACACCTTCCAACCGGCCTCCGCCGAAAGCTGCCCGCTCAGCCACGCCGAGCCCACGAGCACCACCGACAGCAGCACGAGGTCCACCGTGAGGTTCAGCTTCGCCGCGAACCCCGGAGCCAGCCTGGGCGGCCCCTGCACCTCTTCAATTGCGTGTCCCGGAGCGTTGGCCGACCCAGGAGCACCGACCACCGCCGCACTTGCCGTTGCGCCGCTCATCGTGTCCACCCCCCTCTGCTCACTTTCATGCAGTTGAAGCAGAGGTCGCCGTTGAGGCTAGAAATGTTTAAGTCGGAAGGAAACCAGTTTTGCCCGATATCGCGGCCTCGTGCAACCCCTGCCGCGTGAGTAAGACGTGACAGCAGTGAAATCTTGCGATGACCCTACCCACGTCCGAGCTCACCGAGCGTCACGAACACATCGTGTTTCACCGCGGCATCCCGCGTTTCCGCCGTCACGCGTTTATTGCATATACGATGCCGCTCTGACGCGAGCGCACCGATGATGCCAGGAGCGCGGCAGTCCCGGATAGGGGCCAGGCGTTTCAGGGGGTTAGACCTGTAGCAGGCGCTCGGCGCCCGTGTAGACGTTGAAGCGCCCGTTCCGGACGAACGTGGCCAGCGTCATGCCAGCACGCAGGGCCAGGTCCACCGCCAGGGAGCTGGCCGCCGAGACGCCCGCGACGATGGGGATTCGCGCCATGGCGGCCTTCTGGATGATCTCGAAGCTGACGCGTCCACTGACGGCGAGGATTGCGGGCTGACGCGTCAAAGGGGCGGGGGCGGTGTCCCGGGGACCCCGCACGAGGCCCTGGAGGACGAGCGCGCCCACCACCTTGTCCACGGCGTTGTGGCGGCCCACGTCCTCATGGGCGCTCAGGAGGTGGCCTTGTGCGTCGAGCGCGACGGCGGCGTGGACGCCTCCGGTGCGGGCGAAGTTGCGCTGCACCTGGCGCAGGTGCCCGGTGGCGCGGGCCACGGCGTCCGGGGGGAGCGCGGGGCCGGGGGGCAGGGCCGGGCACACGGCGAGCAGGTCGTCCACGTCGCGCCGGCCGCACACGCCACAGGCGGAGGTGGTGAGGGTGCCCCGGCGCGCGGCGCTGACGCGCTCCACGTCGAGGAGGACGCCGGCGGCGGGGGTGACCTCGATGACGTTGCCGAAGCCCTCCTCGCCGAGCCGGCCGCAGTGCGCCAGGGTGCCCAAATCATTCGCGCTCTGGATGATGCCCTCGGCGAAGAGGAAGCCCACGGCCAGCGCGCGGTCATGCCCCGGGGTGCGCATGGTGGTGGCCACCGTGTCCCCGCTGACGCGAATCTCCAGCGGCTCCTCCACCGCGAGGTCGTCATCCCGGGCGGGGAGGAGGGCGGCCCCGTCCCACCGCTGGACGGGGCGCTGCGTGACGCCGCGGGCGTCCTCCGGGGGCAGGGGCGCGGGGCGGCCCGGGCGCAGGTGGGCCTGGATGAGGTCGGCCACGGCGCGCACGTCACCCGCGGGGAGCACGCGCGGGCGGGGGGGAAGTCCGGGGGGAGCGTGGGCTCGGTGGCGAGCACCGCGAGCGTCTCCGGGCGCGAGGGCGAGAGCGGCGGGCCCAGGCCTTCGCGCCACACCTCCAGCTTGGGGAGGGGGCCGTCCTTCCAGCCCTCGACGAGCACCAGGTCCACGCTGCCCGCGAAGCGCTCGAGCAGCGACGGCAGCGCGTCCGCGGGCGCGGTGGTGGTGGTGAGCTGGACGCCCGCGGGGGTGGCGAAGCCGGTGAGCGCGGCGCCCGCTTCCTGGTAGCGGGCGGTGTCGCTGCCGGGCCGGTGCAGGGGGTGGGCCTCCGAGGAGTGCTTCACCACGGCCACGCGCAGGCCCCGCGCGGCGAGCTCCGGGAGGAGCCGGACGAGCAGCGTCGTCTTGCCGGCGCCGGACCAGCCCACCACGCTGAGCGCGGGAACGCGGCTCATGCCTGGGGCCCCACGGAGGTGAAGGTGGGCCGGTCGAAGAGCTCGACGTCGACGAGGTCGCCCTCGGCGAAGTCGGCGCGGCCGGGCGGGAGGAGGGCCCAGCCCTCGCCGTGGACGTTCTGGAGAATCTGCCCGGCGCCCTGGGGGCGGAGCACGGCGCGGGGCGCGAGCCCGTCCCGGGCCTCCAAGGTGGTGGTGATGAGGTAGGTGAGGCCGGCCTGCTTGTGGCGCGCTTCGGAGAGGTGGGCGCGGACGCGGCGGCGCGTCTCCAGGACGCCCTGGTGCTTGAGGAGGAGCGGGCGGGCGAGCTGGTCGAACGCGACGGTGGCCGCGCCCGGGTTGCCGGGCAGCACGACGACGGCGGCGTCCCCCAGGCGGGCCACGGCCACGGGCTTGCCGGGCTTGAGCGCGACGCCGTCCACGAAGAAGCGGGCGCCCAGCGCGGTGAGGACGCGCTTCACCAGGTCCTTGTCGCCCACCGAGGCGCCGCCGGTGGTGATCAGGACGTCCACCTGGGGGGCCAGCCGGGTGAGGGCCTCGCGCAGGGCGGCCTCGTCATCGCGGGCGCGGGTGAGCTGGCGGATGTCGGCGCCGGCCTCGCGGGCGAGCGCGGCCACCAGGACGAGGTTGCTCTCGTAGACCTGGTGGGGCAGGGCGGGGGCGCCGGGTGGGACGAGCTCATCGCCGGTGGCGAGCACGGCGACGCGCGGCGCGGGGCGCACCCAGACGTCCGTGGCGCCCAGGGACGCGAGCACCCCGAGCACGGCCGCGCTCACGCGCAGGCCCGCGCCGAAGAGGGGCGTACCGGCGACGACTTCTTCGCCCGCGCGGCGGACGTCGTTGCCGGGGGGGACGGTGATGAAGACGTCCACGAAGGCGCCGTCCTGGGTGGGGCGCGCGGCCTCCTGGCGGACGACGGCGTCGGCGCCTGGGGGCAGGGGGGCGCCGGTGAAGACGCGCGCGGCCGCTCCGGGCTGGAGGGACGTGGTGGGCAGGCCGCCGGCGAAGACGGTGCCGGTGACGCGCAGGCGGGCGGGCCGGTCGCGGGTGGCGCCCTGGGTCTCCTCGGCGCGTACGGCCCAGCCGTCCATGGCGGAGTTGTCACAGCCGGGCAGCGAGCGGGACGCGGTGACGGGGGCGGCGAGGAACCGGCCCTGCGCGTCGAGCAGGGGCACGCGCTCGGGCGCCGCCGGGGCGATGGCGTCGAACGCGGCCTGCCGGGCGGCGCTGAGGGGCGTGAGGGGCATGGAGGCGCCGCAGACTACGCCGTGGCGTGCGTGCTGTGTCCACGGAGGCGAGGGAAGGGCTGCTTCGTCTGCTTTCTTCCTCTGGGGGCGTGCATCGGCGGACAGATAACGTGGCGGCGGCGGGCGCGCAGGGGGCACGAACATGGAGCGGAGCCACACGGTGTTTCCGGAGGTGACACTGGCCATCCTCGCGGGAGGGCAGGGCCGGCGCCTGTCGGGCGTGCCCAAGGGGCTGTTGGAGGTGGAGGGGCGCGCGGTGCTGGAGCGGCTGCTGACGCTGGCGCCGCGCTTCGAGGACGTGCTGCTGGTGGCGAACGTGCCCGGGCCCTACGCGCGCTTCGGGCTGCGCACGGTGGCGGACGTGGTGCCGGGGAAGGGCGCGCCGGGCGGCGTCCACGCGGCGCTGGTGGCCGCGCGCACGCCGTGGGTGGTGGCGGTGGCGTGCGACATGCCGTTCATCACGATGGCGGCCCTTCGGGTGTTGCTGGACGCGCGGGAGGACAGCATGGACGCGGTGTGCTTCGAGGTGGCGGGGCGGCTGGAGCCGTTGCTCGCGGCGTACCGGCCGGCGCTGGCCCCCGCGTGGGGGGACGCCTTGGCCACGAATCCATCGATGCGGGAGCTGTTGTCCAATGTGCGCACGCGGCTGCTGCCCGAGGAGACGTTGCGCGCGGTGGATCCATCACTGCGGTCCCTGGCGAATGTGAATACCCCCGAGGACCTGGCGCGCTACGGCGTGGCGCTGCCGTCTTGGCGGGGGTGAGGGGTGAGAATGTCGCTGTCGACGAAGCGCCGTTTCTTCTGGATGCAAGAGGACCGGGCCGCGGCGGCGAAGCACGGAGGAGAAATCAACGCCTGGCACACGCTGTCACTCCCCGGCGTGATTTG
The DNA here is from genome assembly GCF_002305895.1 of Corallococcus macrosporus DSM 14697. Lineage (GTDB taxonomy): Bacteria > Myxococcota > Myxococcia > Myxococcales > Myxococcaceae > Myxococcus > Myxococcus macrosporus. Next base: position 8,845,403 of record NZ_CP022203.1, on the reverse strand, counting down.
CGGCACCTGCGGTGAGACGTGGGCCAACACGGGCCACGAGTACCCGTGCGTCGACCTGTCACAACTGCCAGAGCGCAAGGCATTTGAGCGGCCCAGGCCCGAGCCCTTCCCTGAGTTCGCGCGCCTCCGCGAGCAGGTCCGCCCCCTGACCCCTCCCCATTCGGAACTGCCGCCTGGAACGGGCTTCGGTCCCTTGGTGGGACGTGCCTCGGGGACATTCGGCCCCTTTGCCTGGGTGTGGGGGCAGAAGCTGCTCGTGCGACGCGACGCCCTGACGCAGCTGAAGACTGAAGGCATTCGGGGCCTTCACGCCTGCCCGACGCAGCTTCGTTTCCGGCAGAAAGACCCGCCCGCTCTACTTGAGCTTCAGATACCGCCCCATGGCCGCCTGCATCCGGACTGCATCCCGTCCGATGAGCCTTCGCCCTGTGTGACGTGTGGTCGCTGGGGACTGGCTCGGCCGGAGGTGCCCATCCTCGATGCGGCCTCGCTCCCCACGGACATGGACCTGTTCAAGGTGGGGAACTTCGCCACGATGGTGGTCGGCACGGAACGGTTCGTGGAGGCTGTGCACCGCCTGGGCCTGGATGGCATCCGCTTCCAGGAACTTCCCGCGCGAGATGGCGTGGCGCCGCCTCACGGCATGTAGGGGTAGCGCTCCACGCGTCCCTCTGGAGAGACGGCGTACAACTCGAACCAGTCGTATTCGAGGGTCACCCCGGGGCCGAACTCCGGGCACTTGTCGACCCGGCGGTTGACCCGGACGAAGTACCACCCGGATTGGTAGCCAACGACGAACTCCAAGGCGCGCGGTGAGAAGGCACACGACTTCGTGGAGGTCTTCGGAAAGCGCTTCATGACCTCCTGGAGCGCTGTATGCGCGGCCAGGACGGCCGGGCCATCCAATGTTCCGAGTGGCTCCAGTTCCGTTTCAGGCCAGGGGATGGCGGTCGCCGTGCCTGCGTCTGTGTGTACGGGAGCAGGAAGGGCGTGTGGCGATGGCGTCCCCGCGTCCGTTCCTGCATCGCCGACGGGCAGGGGCAGGGCTCCGCCGTCCGCGAGCAGGGAGACGAGCAGGATGAGGTGGTGGGGACTCAGCATGTGGCACCTCAGGAACCTGAACCACGTTGCGGCGGAAGAGCCGCTCATCTACGCCATTGAGTGATTGCGGTCGTCAGCCGCCCAGCAACGTTAGAGGCCTGCTGGGGTTCGCCATGGCCGTGGTGCAGGACTGTGTTCCCAGTATGCCCCTTCGATGAGGTGATTCGACGCGGCTTGTCTCAGGGGGCTGGGAGGGTCGAGCTGTTGGACTGCGTTCTCGCAGGTCTCCGGGGAGAGGCGGGCGTACCGCAGCGTCAGTGCGATGGTGTTCACTTGTCTGCCCCTGCCGAACGTGGCGGACGGGACGTTGAGACTGGGGTCTTCGCCTCGGTGGGCCTGGGAGTGGACAATGCGCGCTGAGGCCCTGCTCCTGGCAGTGGTGCTCGCCACGGGATGCGCGGCGGTGCCGCACGTTCCCGGGCGAGGTGCAACGCTGAGCTACACGCCTCGCGAGGCAGCCTCGCCCGAGCGAGTGGACGCGCCGAGCAACGGGCGTCCTCAGGCCTTCGGTTCCCCTCCGTACTCCCTCGCGGGCGCTGGGGCTGGGCAGCGCCTCTTGCGTCATGTCAGGCAACGTCGTGACGCAACGAAGGTAGCACCGGGTACCGCATCCGGAGCTGTCGGAGGCGGGCGCCCGCGGGCCGTCCTGGCACGGCAAGCGGTCCTCGACGCCATTGATGAAGTGAAGCGCACCCTGGAGAGGAGCGAAGCGACGCGCGCGCGGCTCACCTCGCGTTCGCTTGCGCCTGGTGGTCGGAGCCTCGACGGTGTCTTCACGCGCTACGTTGACCAGGGCTCCGACTCACTGATGTGGCTGCGAGGATCGCTGGCGAGTGCCACCGCGCTGGCGGGCGTTTCTTCGGAAGTCGGGGACTCAGGGATGGAGCTGAGCCTCCTCCGGATGACGGGGCCTCGGCTCCAGGCCGCGATGTTCGGAGCCCTGCTGCTGGCCACCTGGGTGGACTTCCTGCAACTCGCTGATGTCTTGCTCCGCGACTGTCCCATGTGCGGCTCCGAGAAGCTGTTCGCGGACCTGCATCGAGTGCAAAGCAAGCTGACTCCGACGCTGGCGGACCTCTCGTCTGGGGACGCGGAGCGCATCGAGGCTGCGGCGACCGCGATGCCCGTGCTGATGGGGGAGTTGACCCACGAATTCGACACGATTCGTCGGGATGCGCGCTCGTCCATGGAGGTGGGCGGCAAGGTCATGGTGGCGGCGCAGGTGATGGAGCTGCTCGCCCTGATTTCCACGCTGAAGGTGTCACTCCCCCGGCCGCCACCAGCAGCACCCGCGACGCTTGGCGTGGGGCTCATCATGAGTTCGGGCGGCGTCATGGCGGGCTCGCGGCTCGTCGTCACGGCCGAGTGGGTGGAGATGATGCGCAGGCTGGTGCAGGCGGGCGTCCTCTCCCTCCCAGCCGTCAGCGCGGCGGTTCGCATCCATGGCGGGCAAGTGCTGATGGCCCAGGCGAACCAGGACTTGCCCGACGGCGTGCGCGAAGCGCTGGGGGACAGCCCCGAAGTGCGCGGCATGAAGGTGACGGGCAGGGCAGGCGCGGGCATGTCCAGCGCACCGAAGCATCACGTCCTGCCGAAAGAGCACCGGGAGTGGTTTGAGCAGCGCGGTTTCAAGGGTGACATGGACATCGACCACTTCTGCGTCCAACTGGAGCGGGCCCACCATGAGGCGCTTCACGGAGGAGGGAACTGGAAGCTGGGGCGCATGTGGCCCGGTGAGTGGAACCGGATGATCATGGATGAACTGCGGCGCGCCGAAGTCAGGTCTGGTCGAACGTTGACGCGGAATCAGATCTTGGACATCGTCGCGGAGCGCATGCGGAGCTACGACATCCCGATGAAGTTCACAAAGGGTGCAGGCCGATGACCGACGGTCGTTCATGGGAGGGGAACTGGGTAGCCCGCCTGTATGAACGAGTCCGCGAGCGAGGGTACGACTCGGTCACCGCCTTTGCCGATGCCCGTCCTACTGCGTCCCTGGTCGCTCTTGCAGAGGAGCTTGGCTCGGATGATGTCGCCGGCGTTCAGGTGTTCAGGGGGCTGGTCGCCGAGGCTGAACGCAGCAAGATGCTCACCCGATTGGTGCGTGGGCAACTCGTGCGGGAGTTGTACGCGCGTCTTCCCAACGGCTGGCCACCCGTGCTGGATGGTGACGTCCGGATGGATGTCGCTCGCGCACTGGCTGCTTGGTACTCCTTCACACCCGAAACCCATAAGCTTCGGGTTGATCAAGCAAGTGACGCGCTCTTCGCCAATCCCCCGCCTCCTGGTTGGCGCCCGCTGGGACCTGACGACGCGTTGCTCCGAACACTCCTTCCCGACGACGAAGCCTGAACGAAGCGGGTGGCCCCCCGCGCCCGAGCCGTAGCACCCCAGTGTGCCCCAACGGTGGCATGACCCGACGCGGCGGCGGGAGTTCCCCTGCGCGGATGTTGGTGATGGTAGCCTGCCCATGTGGGAGGTCACGCGTCCTTGCTCCAACCTTTCAGATTGGCCTTTGCGCTGGCGCTTGCATGGGGAGCAGCGGCGCACGCCGAGCCGTCACCGGGCCCCCGCGTCAGACGCGAGCGCTCCGTCACCGTCGCGAATGGCGCAGGTGAGCCTCTGCCCGTGGTCCACATCGCCCAGGACACACCGACGTTGTTCCTGTTCCCCTCTCCGATTCAACGGAAGTCCCTCACCTTCGACGAATCGCGGCTCCGCGTCTTGGACGCGGGGGAGCGGTCGGTCATCGTTCAGGCCGTGTCCGACCTCCCGAAGGACGAACGCCAAGAGATGGGAGTCTTCTTCGCGGACGGCAAGGCGCCTGCGAGGGCCGCCTTCGCGCTCGTAACCGACCCGGCCGAAGTGGACTCCCGGATCGACGTGGAGCGCCCGGAGGCGCCAAACACGGTTTGCCAGCCCAGCACCCAATGCCCGGTGCCGAAGCCGGAAGACTTCGTGCTGCTCGGCTACGTGGGCATTGGAGGGGTCACGACGTCCAGCAGCCAGGGGCTAGATCCCGTGCAGGAGCTTGCTGTGGAGTCGTACATTGCTCTTCGTGGCAGGGGTTGGGTTCTGGCCGACGTGAGGATTGAGAACCGCTCTGAGCGCTCCGCGTGGACACCACGAGCGGCGACGTTCAAGGGGCGTGTTGGCGCGCCCCTGCGCGCGCGGCTCATCGCGGAGCGGCCGGGGCCCATTGCTCCGGGGGGGCAAGGGCGCGTGCTCGCGGTCGTGGAGGTGCCAACGGCGAATGCGGACCTCGTCTTCACCCTGGAGGTGCTCGGGGATGGGGGGCGTCGCCTCGCGATTCCAGGCGTGCGCTTCCCAAAGCTCATCGCAGGGGATGCCCGATGAACGTGACGTTGCTTGACCTGCCGCCTGGTTCGTTGATTGACGGGTGGCAGGTGGCCAAGGCACTCGGGGCAGGCGGTTTCGCCCGCGTCTTCCTGGGTGAGAAGAACGGCCAACACCGCGCCATCAAGGTGGCCCAACACCGTGAAGCCAGTGGGGACCCCAAGCAGACCCACACCCGGACGCTGCGAGAGCTGACGGTGCTGCTCATGCTGGACCATCCGAATATCGTCAGGCCGCAGGGGCATGGTTTCGCGGAGAGCGGCAACCTGTACCTCGCGCTCGACTACATAGACGGTTGGACGCTCGCGGAGTGGGTGGAGCGCAAGCACCCAACCGTTCGCGAAGTCCTCGGAGTGTTCGAGAAGCTCGCCGGTGCGCTGGCGTACATGCACGGCCGGGGCGTCTTTCATCGGGACTTGAAGCTGTCCAACGTGCTCATTCGGAAAAGCGACGGTGAGCCGGTCATCATCGACTTCAGTTGCGCGACCTACGCTCTTTCCGAAGCCCTGACAGACGGAGGCTTGCCTCCGGGCACGGACCGCTACCGCGCACCTGAGCAATTCAAGTTCCTGCGCGAGCACAAGGATGAGCACCGGGCCCGCTACGCCTTCCAGGTCGCCGACGAAATCTTCGCGGTCGGCGTCATGCTCCATGAGCTGCTGACGGACCCGCGACCGACGGAGTTTCGTCCGCGCTTCGACTTGAACAACGCAGCCTTGCCGCCGCCTTCGCCGCGCCTGGCGAATGCGCGGGTTCCAGCGGCGGTGAGCGACCTCATTGAGAGCATGGTGGCCCTGGACCCCAAGCGGCGCCCGGTTGACACCGAGGCGCTGCGCCGCGAACTGGCGGAACTCCGAGCCGAGCCTTCCGCCGAATACGACGTGCCAGGCCATCCGCCGTCGGAGCAGCGTCACGGAGGGCCGGTCCCTGAGGCCCTGGTGATTCCCACCAGCCCTCCGCCGCTCAAGCGGCACGTTGCCCGGGGTGAGCGCCCGCTGGGCCGAAGCCAGTGGATGATGGGGCTCGCCGGGATTGTCGCGCTGGTCGTTGTCGCGCTCCTCTGGCGCTCCTGGGGGGGCGTTCCCTGGCGGCCTGTCGAGCGGCGCGACGCCATGGACGCGCGCGCTCCCGTCGCCACCCATTCCCCACCGCCCAAGACAACCCCTCCTGCTATGTCCCCCCTCAGTGCCTCGCCCGTGACGACTCCGGGGCCAGCAACCGTTGCCGTTCCGAAGGAAGGTTCAACCGTGAAGACCCCGTCTGAAATGCCGCCCCCAGGACGCACACCGCGTATGCCGAAGAAGGCCGTTGCTGCCGTCAAGTGCGCGTCGCTATCGCTCGTGGCGGCGCTGGCGGCGGGTTGCCCAGGGGCTCAAATCCGGCCCGAGTCCTTCTCCTGCCCAGATGGGGCAAGACAGGCCATGGAGGAGCAGCTCCGCTGGGAATACGGCGAGCCCTTCACCATCGTCATGGATGACCGCCTACCGGCGGACACCGTGTGGTTCACCGCTGGTTCAGAGGTGGTGGGCGTGGTCCCGAAAGGCATCTCCGTCATACGGCAACTGGAGGTTGCCCCTGCCGGGACGCGCTTCTACGGCAAGGCCTATTACCTCCCCGAGAAGATGGGGAGTTCGAATGGGCCAGCACTCATCGTCCGGTATGACCGCGTGAAGCTCCCGGGGCAGGACGAGTACCCCATCTGCGTCGTGGCTGAGGCGAAGGCCTACGGATTCAAGGACGGCAAGGTGAAGGCCTACAACCGGACAGGCGGATGGGTCGTGCACCACTGGCCCAAATGAGGGGCCGGGTGACGTGGTGGGTAGGTGCTCGCTTTTCGCCCCCTCCTCGCCAGACCCGACAGGACCTTTCAGGGTAGTTCCTCTGCTGACCACTCTGTGGGTAACCTGCTCCGTGACGCGTGGGCCTGGGATGCCTGCGCGGAAGGGGAGGAAAGAGCATGTCGGCAAGTGAATTCAGGCTTCCTCGCGGGGCGATTCTCTTCACGCGGGACGGCTTTCAGTACGAGTTTCGCGAAGACCTGGGCGAGGTTCACCATGGGTTGAGTCTTCTGCTGGCCCGGCGCCGCACTGCGGAAGGCGGCATCCGAGGCAAGGTGCTGCTCAAGGCGGTCGGCGTTCCGAAGTTGATGGAGATGCCCCGCATCAAGCGGGCACGGGCGAAGCTTGAAGAGCAGGTGCGCCTCGCGGCGTATCTCCACCATCCGGGCATCCTCCGTGTCCACGGGCTCCACAAGGCGGAAGGGTGCTGGTACGTCATCACCGAGCACCCGTCGGGGCACAGCATCAGCACGCTGCTGACGCTGTCCGGGGAGTGCGGTCGCCGGTTCTCGCCCCTCTTCACCCTCCATGTGGGTGTGCGAGCCGCAGAGGCCCTGGAGCATGCCCACGAGGCGAAGGACGAGCAGGGGCGCGCCCTCCACATCGTTCACCGGGCGCTCGACGTGGAGCGCCTCTTCGTCGACTGGAACGGCGACGTGCAGGTCGCTGACTTCGGGCTCGCCCTGTCGGACCTGCCCGGCCGCGTTTCGTCCACGGTGCGTCGGCCGCAAGGGGATGCGTTCTACTCCTCCCCGGAAATGCTCCTGACGGGCCGGGTGGACGCGAGGTCGGACCTCTTCGCGCTGGGCAACGTCCTGCTTGAACTCGCGACGGGCAGGAACCTCCTTGATGCTCCGGACGCATTGACCGAGGAGGTGAAAGGCTCGCTGTCGGTTCGGCAGCGGTCGCGTGTCCGGCGTGCCATCCAACGGGCTCATCTCGCGGGGAGCCCTCCCATGGTGGCGGATGCCATCTGGCGCGCGGCGACCTACACGCAGGCGGACCTGGAGATGTTGACCGAGCCGCTTCCGCAGGCGTTGAGCGTGACGCTGCGCAAGCTCCTTCAGCCCCAGCCAGACGCCCGCTACCAGACGGCGCGCGAGCTGGCGGCGGACCTGCGCCGCTGGCTTGGAGAGGGAGCCGTCTACGGCCGGAACGAAGTGGCGGCGGAACTGCACGAGATGGCGAAGCGAGCCCGCGAGGTCATGGTCGAACTGGGCATGCGGAGCCCCCGTCGCCTCCAGGCAGCTCAGGACGTCATCAGTACGAGCTAGCCCCAGGCCCCCCACGCAGGTGCCTCCAGTGTGTCCCTCCAACGTGGATGGAAGGGGCACACCGGAGAACTCCCTGGAACGGAACGGGACGCCGTTCCTCCAGCCCCCAGCAGCCAACCAGGCAGCCCCCCTGCGTCACCATGACTCATGGACCGCGGCGTCCGGGAGTGGGAAACAGGCGGGGGAGATTTCATGCTGAACACGCCTCTGGGACGTTTCCGCGCCGTGGCCCTCGCGGAGGGCCTGTCCGTCATCGCGCTCTTCTTCATCGCCATGCCCCTGAAGTACCTGGCGGGCATGCCGCAGGCCGTGAAGTTCACCGGCTGGGCCCACGGCCTGCTCTTCGTCCTCTATCTCTTCGCGCTGATGGAGGCGGCCATCGTCCACCGCTGGTCCTTCCTGCGCGTGGTGGGCGGCGTCTTCGCGTCGCTGCTCCCCTTCGGCACCTTCGTCTTCGAAGCGCGCCTGCGCCGCGAGGCGGCCGCGCCGGCCGTCCAGCCCGCGCCCTGAGTCACGTCGCGCGACGGACGTGACAGGTGGGACGCACCGCGCCACGGCCGCCCGGAGTTCGCGCGGGTGGCCAGGCTGTGCCAGCATCCCCGCGTTTTTCGACGGGAGGCCAGCATGGAGCGCGGCAAGTGGGACACGCCAGAGGATGTGGAGCGCGAGCTGAGCTCGCGGCTCGCGCTCGTGGAGGCGTCCGAGGGGATTCGCGGCATGCACTTCGCCGCCGTCCTCGACACCGTGCGCTTCCTCGGCGGTGAGCAGGCCGTGGCCCGCATCCAGCAAGGCGGTGACTTCCCCGCCGACCTGGACACCACCGAGCTCTACCCCGTCCCGCCCTTCATGCGCGTGTTCTTCTCCGCGGCCGGGTTGTTGGCCCCGCAGCTCGGCGGCGTCGAGGAGGCCATGCGGCAGCTCGGCGTCCAGGGCACGCTGGCCTTCATCAACTCCATGTTCGGCGCCGAGGTCCGCCAGCAGGTGGGCGGCGAGCCCAAGCGCCTGGTGGAGATGCTCCCGGAGGCCTACCGCATGGCCATCAACTTCGGCGAGCTCCAGGTGGCGTGGACCGGCCCGCGCTCGGGCCGCATCCACATGCGCCGCATCTTCACCCCCGTGGCCTACAATGAGGGCATGCTCGAAGGCGCGCTCCTCGCCGTAGGCGCCCAGGACATCCAGGTGCGCGGCGGCCAGACGTCCCTGCTGGACAGCGAGTACACGCTGTCCTGGGACAGTTGACCTGGCGCGTGTAGTGGATGCGGTAGATGCGCCCGTTGCCGTCGTCCGTCAGCAGCAGGCTCCCGTCCGGGTGCTCCAGCAGGCCCACCGGCCGCGCGAGGGTCTCCGGCTTCTTCGCGTCCACCAGGAAGCCGGTGAGGAAGTCCTCGAAGCCGCCCGCGGGCTGGGCCTGTCATGGAGCGCGGTTTCTCGGCGCGCAAGAATGGGTTTCACCCATTGCCGGGCCGTACACATCTGCTGGACGCGGGGCCCTGGTGGCGCCGTCACACGGCTGAACCCACCTGACTTCGGCGTGACTGTTCAGAACCATGACGAAATAAATGATGTTCCGCCGCGCCCATTGGCTAGAAGAGGCGCCGAGCGCCCGGACATGTGCGCCGGGCCTACGCAACGGAGGGACGTCTCATGAAGGCAAGCAACTGGAAGAACCTGGCCGTGGTGGCGGGCGTCATGGCGTCGGTGAGCGCTGGCGCTCAGGAGTCGTCGGGGAGCTTCGGTTCGGAGGGGCAGTTCGTCATCAGCACGGATGCCTCCGCCAGCCTGGGGTACTCCACGCAGGGCAGCGGCGTTGGCTACGTCTTCCTGGAGCCCGGCGCGGACTACTTCCTCAAGAAGAACCTGTCCGTCGGTAGCGGCCTCCAGGTCCGCGCGCTCTTCGGCAGCGGTGACACCATCGCCGCCTTCGGCCTGAACGCGCGCGTCGGCTACAACATCCCGCTCACCGAGCGTGTGTCGGTGTGGCCCAAGGGCCAGGTGTCGCTGTACATCGGCGACGACATCCTGCCCTTCGCCAACCAGTCGCTCCCCGCCAACGTCACGGTCATCCTGGAAGGCTACGCGCCCTTCCTCTTCCACGTGACGCCGCACTTCTTCGTGGGCGGTGGCCCGCGCCTGGCCTTCGGCCTGGGCGACGAGGTGGAGGTGAACTTCAGCGTCGCCTCCACCATCGGCGGCTACTTCTAAACCGCCTCGACGAGTCCGCTAAACATCCAGCCCAGCGTGCTCGAAGAAGGAGCGAAGGACGTCGGGACGATGCTGTAGGGCCCGAAATTCCCTTCGCGCCAGGCGCATGAGGTCCGAAATGGCAGGGGGCGTTGCGTTGAGCAATGCCTCCTTCACCACGCCATTGCAGCCCTCCTCTGGGTTGAGGTCAGGAGCGTACGGGGGCAGCCACTCGACGAGGACGTCCTTCGAGTGGCGTTGCAGCCAGGCCCTGACCGCCTTGGAACGGTGCGCCTGAAGGCGGTCCCAGATGATGACGAGCGGACGTCCGAGGCGCCGATGGAAGTACCTCAATGCGGCGATGACTTCCTTGTCGTGGACAGCGCCGACGAAGTGGCGGGCGAACACCTTGGGGCGTTCACGCCCCCGCGGCGCCGTCAGGAGCACGACGCTGGAAATCTCTCGGCGCCTGCTCAGACGCTTGAGGACTCGGACTTGTCCCACCGGCGCCCAGGTGGTGCCCAGGCGGGCCCGAAACGTGTGACCCGTCTCATCCAAGAAGGCAATTGTCCTCCCGCTTCTTCGAGCCCCCTTTTTATTCGAGGCCAATCTCTTCGCACCCAAGCTTCGATGAGCGCATCATCCCGCTCGCTGGCCTGGGAACGAGGGCGGTGCGCGGAGAACCCGAGCCGATGCAGCGGCCTCGTCAGGGAGCGTGGGTGGTACCGCACGCCCCAGCGGTGCTCGATGAGATGTGCGATGCGTGGAAGGGTCCACCGCTCCGTGGGAAAGCCGGCCCTGACAGCGCCGGCATTGAGCGCTCGGGCCACTTGCTTCCACTGCGAGGGGCTCAGCTGCGAGGGACGCCCCTGATGCGGCTTGCGCCGCAGCTTCCTGACACCGCCCTGTGCGAGGGCTTTGCACCATTGAGACACCGCCCCCCGGGTGACACCGCACTCGTCCGCTACGTCGACTGGGCGCCAGCCCGATTTCAGCAGTGAAGCGGCGAACAATCGCCGCTCCTCCATCTGCTCGGGCGTCAGCCTGAATGGCTGCTGCCCCATCACCACCACCCCCTTCATTGGAACAACCGTTCCGGGGTTTAGGGGATTCGTCGAGGCGGTTTAGTCTCCGCGTGTCGCGCACCCCGGGCTCCGGACGAGGTGGGACCAGGCTCCCACCGCGCGCCGGGGCCCGCTGTGTTTCCGGGCCCTCAGTGGCTCCGCTCCTGGCCGGGGCCCCCCTCGCGTGAGAGGTTGAACGCGCTGCCCACCAGCGCGAGGTGGCTGAAGGCCTGCGGGAAGTTGCCCGTCATCTTGTGGGCCACCGGGTCGTACTCCTCGGACAGCAGGCCCACGTCGTTGCACAGGCCCAGCAGGTGCTCGAAGAGCTCGCGCGCCTCGCGGTGGCGGCCCATCAGCGCCAGCGCGTCCGCCATCCAGAAGCTGCACGCCAGGAAGACGCCCTCGCCCGGAGGCAGGCCGTCCCGCGTCTCGTGCGTGTGGTAGCGGCGCACCAGCCCGTCGTAGCAGAGCTCGCGCTGGATGGCCTCCACGGTGCCGCGCACGCGCGCGTCGTGGGGCGGGAGGAAGCCCACCAGGGGAATCAGGAGGAGGCTGGCATCCAGCGCCGCGCCGCCGAAGGCCTGGGTGAAGGTGTTGCGGCGCGCGTCGTAGCCCCGCGCGCAGATTTCCGCGTGCATCTGCTCTCGCAGCGCCACCCAGCGCTCCACATGCGCGCCGCGCATGCCGCGAAGGTGCGCCGTCTTCACCATCCGGTCCATGGCCACCCACGCCATGACCTTGGAGTGGGTGAACTGCTGGCGTCCGCCGCGCACCTCCCAGATGCCCTCGTCGGGTTGGTCCCAGTTGCGCTCCACGAAGCGCAGCAGGTGGACGCTCACGTCCCAGGCCTCGGCGTCCGAACAGACGCCGTGGCGGAGCGCGTGGTAGAGGCAGTCGGCAATCTCGCCGAACACGTCCAACTGGAGCTGGCCCACGGCGGCGTTGCCGATGCGCACCGGGCGGGAGCCCTCATGGCCCGGCAGCCAGGGTAGCTCCAGCTCGGTGACGCGGCGCTCGCCGGCCACGCCATAGAGGATTTGCAATTCGTCGGGCTCGCCGGCCACCGCGCGCAGCAGCCAGTCCCGCCACGCCTGGGCCTCCTGGGTGTAGCCCGCGTTCAGCAACGTCAGCAGGGTGAGGGTGGCGTCGCGCAGCCAGCAGAAGCGGTAGTCCCAGTTGCGCACGCCGCCCAGCCGCTCCGGCAGGGACGTGGTGGGCGCGGCGACCACGCCGCCGGTGGGGGAGTAGGTGAGCGCCTTGAGGGTGATGAGCGAGCGTGTCACCTGCTCGCGCCAGGGGCTCTCATGCACGCAGCGGTGGGCCCAGGCGCGCCACCACCGCTCCGTGTCCTCGCGCGTGAGCAGCGGGTCCGGCGGCTGACGCGGCGGCGGCAGATGGGAAGGATGCCAGGACAGGACGAAGGCCTGCCGTTGCCCCGCGGGCACGCGGAAGTCCGCGAGCGCGTGGCTGTGCTCCAACCGCAGCGGCAGCGCCGTGGACAGGTAGAGCGCGTCCGGGCCGGCCTTGGTGCTGACGCCCCCCGGAATCAGCCGGGCCCAGGGCGTGCGGTCGCCGTAGCCGAAGCAGGGCGCGAACTCCATGCGCAGCGGCACCTCCCCGGAGCGGGACTCCACGATGCGAATCAACCGCGGCGTGTCCTCGCGCAGCGGCATGAAGTCACACAGCCGCACGACGCCTGCGTCGGTGTGGAACTCCGTCTCCAGCACCAGCGTGTCGCGCGCGTAGCGGCGGTGCACGCGCCGCGCGGGCACCGAGGGGGCGATGCGCCAGAAGCCATGTTTCGGCTCGCCGAGCAGCGCCGCGAAGCACGCGTCCGAGTCGAAGCGCGGCCAGCACAACCAGTCGACGGCGCCGTCACGGGCCACCAGCGCGGCGCTGTGCGTGTCTCCGATGAGGGCGTGGGCTTCGATGGGCAGCGCCATGCGGGAAAGCTAGGGACGCCTCCCGTGGCGTGTTCCTCCGGGGGCACCCGGCCCTGCGGGCCATCCACGGCCCCCGCGCGCGGCGGCGGAGGGGGCTGCCGCCCGCTGGTGACGCAGCCGCGCCTTGAGGCGAGACATCCCGCCGCCATGAGCAGGGAATGCCGCTACGGGCAAGCCACGGTGGGTGCCAGGCTGACCCGGCATGCCTGTCCAAACGCCCCGGTCCGTTCACGGTTGGCGTTGACGCCGCGCGCCGGAGGCCGGAGGCGCGCGCGGTCTGGTGTTTCATCCGCGTGTTTCACGTGGCGGCCCGCACGCGCCGGCCCGCATGGGGCGCGGGGCGCGCGCGCACCGCTTCCTACCCACGTACCAGGTTGCGCAGCAGGAACGTCAGGTTGGCGGGGCGCTCGGCCAGCCGGCGCATGAAGTACGGGTACCAGTGCCGCCCGTACGGCACGTAGACGCGCACCGGGTGACCCTCCCTCACGAGTCGTTCCTGCAAGTCCCTGCGGATGCCGTAGAGCATCTGGAACTCGAAGGCGCCGCGCGGCACGCCCTGCTTCGCCGCGTGGTCCAGTGTCGCTTCAATCATCCGCTCATCGTGCGTGGCGATGCCGTGATACACGCCGCTGTCGAGCAGCACGCGCATGGCGCGCACGAAGCTGGCGTCCACGTCGCGTTTGTCTGGAAAGGCCACGTCGGGCTTCTCCAGATAGGCGCCCTTGCACAGCCGGACGCGGATGCGCTCCGCGCACAAGTCCCTGGCATCCTGCTCCGTGCGGCGCAGGGCGCTCTGCAACACGGCGCCCACGTGAGGCTCACCGAACTCCGCGCGGAGCTGGCGCACGATGTCCAGCGTCACCTGCGTCACCGCGCTGTGCTCCATGTCGATGCGCACGAAGGAGTCTCGCGCCGCGGCCTCCGCCACCACCGCGCGCGCGTTCTCCAGGGCCAGGGCCTCGTCGAAGAGCAGCCCGCATTGGGTGAGCTTCAGCGACACGTTGGCCCGCACGCCCACCGCGTCGATGCGGGCCAGCAGCCGCTGGTACTGGCGCACCTCCTCCCGCGTCTCCTCCGGCGTCTGGACGGCCTCGTTGAGGTGGTCGAACGAGGCCATGAGCCCCCGCGCGGACAGCGCCCTCACCGCGTCCACGGCCTCCTCCAGCGTCTCTCCGGCGATGAAGCGCGACGCCAGCCGCCGGAAGGGGCGCAGGCGCATGGCGACCTCCTCCAGGCCGGGCTTGCGGGCCAGGAACAGCAGGGCGGAGCGGGACAGGTGCGTGGCGTCGGTCGTCATGGCGTGGGTGGGGCGAGTCAGTCCAGGTGCTGCCGGAGGAAGTCTCCGGCCAGGGCGTTGAAGGCGGCGGGGTGGCTCATGTAGGGCAGGTGGCTGGCGCCCCGGATGAGGGCCAGCCGGGCTCCGGGGATGTGGCGGGCCACGTCATGGGCGGCGCGGGGCGGCACCAGCACGTCGCGGCCGCCCTGGATGATGAGCGTGGGCACCCGCAGCTCATGGAGCCGGGACATCAGGTTGGTGGCCAGGATGTCCCGGAGCCGGCGCAGCAGCTCCATGGGGGACAGCCGCCGGGCCTCGCGCACGATTTCAGCCCGGCCCTCCGGGGGCAGCCCGCGGCCGCCCAGCACCCGGGCCACGGTGGGGGCCAGCAGGTACGCCAGGGGCCGGGGCGCGCGCACCAGGGTGGACAGCGTCAGGGCCAGCCGGCGGATGCGGTGCACGCTGGCCACCGGCGACACCAGCACCAGCGCCTTCACCCGCTCCGGGTGGGCCAGGGCATAGGCCATGGACAGCAGGCTCCCGTAGGAGGACCCCATCAGGGCGAAGCGGCCCGGCAGCAGGGACTCCGCGTGGTCCAGCACCGCCAGGTTCCACAGCAGCGGGGTGTGGGTGGCGGGGGTCCGCGGCGGCGGCGTCCACAGCAGCAGCCTCAAGGTGTCCGCCAGCGGCTCCAGGGGCGCGAAGGAGCGGCCACTGGCTCCCAGCCCCGGGAGACACACCACGGTGCGTGTCTCGTCCGTGGTGCCGCCTGGAAAGGTGAACAGGCGTACCGGTGTGCCTCGCACGGAGCGCGGCTCACAGTCCAGGTGCGCGTAGCCCGCCTGGATGTCTTCCACCTCCGGGACGAGCGGCGGGCCGTGGGGGCGGCCCCCCGGGCGCGGTGACAGGGCTTCATGCATGGGGGTGCCTCGTCAGCAGCCGCTTCACGCTGGCGGCCACGCCGTCCCGGAAGGAGCGGAGCCTGGATTCACTGGCATCCGGGGGCGGCGGAGCGTGGGGCGTGCCCAGGGCGAAGGTGAGCCGCACGGGCCAGGGGAGGGGCCCCAGGCCCATCACCAACGGCATCCGGTATTTGTCATCGTCCGTCAGGCGCACGCACAGGCGCTCCTCGCCTGGGGGCCACCGGAAGGTGTCATCCACCCCCAGCCCGGCGAAGGGCACCACGGGCACGCCCGCGCGGGCCGCCAGCCGCGCGAAGCCCAGGGCCCGCTCCCAGCGCAGCCGGTACCGGCCCTGGCTGCGTTTGAAGGTCTCCCGCGCGCCGCCCGGATAGCAGACGACCAGCGCCCCGGAGCGCAGCGCCGTCAGGGCGTTCTCCCGCGTCCCCTCCACGCCGCCCAGCCAGGGCAACACCGTGCGGATCAACGGAACGCGGAAGAACCCCCGCTCCGCCAGGCCCAATGGATAGCGGCCGGTGCTCCGGTGGATCAGATGAAAGAAGGCAGGCGTCTCGTAACCCCAGACGCCATGGTTGCCCACCAGCAGCACCGGGCCTTTCACTGGCAGGTGCTCGGCGCCCACCAGACACGCCCGGTGGTACAGCGCCGACAGCGCCGCGCCCTGTTCGGCGAGGCGGAACACGGCCCGGCGCAGGCTGGCGAGCGGGGCATCCATGGTGGAAAAACATGGGGATGCGCGCCGCCTCCAGCAGCCGGCCCCCGCTCCCTGGCTGGCGGGCAGCCAGGCGCCCAGGATGGAACATCCCCCCGGGATGGCGCTGGCAGGAGTTTGATTAATGCCTGCCCGCAGGCATACTCAGGTTGTCTGCTTCCTGGTGCGTGCCGAACGTTCCCGCATGGGCAGCCCGTTCGACATCCTCATCGACCAGCACCGGGAACTGGAGGAGCGTCTCGAGCGTCTGGTATCGGGTGTGGAACCCGAGGAGCTGCGAGGGCTGACGGCGGAGCTGCTGGCATTGCTGAGGCTTCACTCGCGACTGGAGGAGCGCTGCCTCTACCCGTTGATGGCGCGGGTGGAGGGCCGCGAAGTCAGCCGGGTGCAGGCGGAAGACCATCTCACCATGCGGGAGCTGATGGCTGAGCTGGAAGAGCTGCCCGCGGGCCACCCCGAGTGGCAGGCGCGTCTGTTGACACTGGAAGACCTGGCGGTGGCGCATTTCCAAGAAGAGGAGAATGCGCGGCTGCCCCAGCTCATGATTGCCCTGGATTCCCTGTCGCTGGAAGACCTGCGTCGTGATTTATCGGCCACTCGGGAGGAGCTGCTGTCACGTCCCCAGGTGTTCCAGGTGCCTGGGGGAGCCCCCCTGCTGGAGTCCCTGTCCTGGGACGGTTAGGCCTCCCAGGGCCGCCGGGAAACAGGTGAGACCTGCGACAACGGGGCGAATGGTCCGTTGCTCAGTCACAACTTTTATCTCTTCCTTTAGACAAAACCTTTTTTGGAAGGTAAGGGTATGGGCAGCATCACAAGCATCGAGCATCAGCCCCCCCCTTCGTAGTGCATTACCCTTGTCGTTCCCCAGGTGAGGATTCAACGAATGTCCGTGGATAAAGCGTTTCGCGACATGATCCGCAATGAAATCGAGGTCCAGCTCAAGCCGCTGCGTGACGTGGTCGCGCGGCTGGAGGAGGGCACGGCGGACCTGGACGCGCTCCGCAACGTGGCCGAGCGCCTGGCCCCGCTGGCGGAGGTCGTGGGGCCCCTGTTCGGCGCCCAGATTCCGGCGGCCGCCAAGGCCGGCCGTCGTGGCCCGGGTCGTCCGGCCGCGGCGCGCAGCTCCGTGACGGCGGCTCCCGCGGCGGCGGGTGGCAAGCGCCGGGGCCGCAAGCCGGCGGCGGCGGGCGCTGACGGCGCTCGCGCCTGCGCCATCATCGGCTGCGGCAAGCCCAGCCGCACCAAGGGCTACTGCGCGGCCCACTACCAGAAGCTCCGCATGCTGGAGAAGACCAACCGCCGCCCGAGCGACTGGAAGGACTACGCCGACCCGGACAGCGTGGACGACATCAAGCTGCCGCGTGGACGCGCCGCGTCCAAGGCGTTGGCGGCGGCCGCTCAGGCTGGGCACGCAGGCTAGCCAGCGGCACGCTGCCCCGGCCCGGGCAGAGAGTGACCGCGCCCCCGTCATTCCGCTCTGTCGTTCAGAGAGGGTTCGGGGACCGCCCATGCGGGAGAGACTTGCCCGTGGGGGCTTGCACGAGCATGAATGCCCGGGCCCATGAACAAACGCGATTTGGAGCCTGGAATCATCACCGACCTGGCCGGAAGGACCACGTACGGTGACTATCTGCAGCTCGACCGGCTCTTGTCGGCTCAGGTGACGCGCTCGCAGCCGCCGCACCACGACGAGCTGCTGTTCATCATCCAGCACCAGACGAGCGAGCTGTGGATGAAGCTGCTCATCCACGAGCTGGGCGCCTGCATCCGCTACGTCCAGGCGGACCGGCTGGAGCCGTCGTTCAAGATTTTCGCCCGCGTGGCGCACATCCAGCGGATGCTCTTCGAGCAGTGGAGCGTGTTGGAGACGCTCACGCCCAACGAGTACCTGGAGTTCCGCGACACGCTGGGCAGCTCCTCCGGCTTCCAGAGCTTCCAGTACCGGGCGTTGGAGTTCCTGCTGGGCAACAAGGACGCGCAGGCGCTGACGCCCTTCCGCCACGTCCCCACCATCCACGGGGAGCTGGAGCGGCTGTTCGAATCCCCCAGCCTGTATGACGAGTTCCTGCGCCACCTGTCGCGCATGGGACACCCGGTGCCGCAGAGCCACGCGCAGCGGGACTGGCGCAAGCCCTACGAGAAGAGCCCCGAGGTGGTGGAGGTGTTCCGCCGCATCTACGAGGACACCGAGGCGCACTGGGACGCGTATGAGATGTGCGAGAAGCTGGTGGACACCGAGGAGCGCTTCCAGCTCTGGCGCTACCGCCACATGATGACGGTGATGCGCATCATCGGCTTCAAGCAGGGCACGGGCGGCTCGTCCGGCGTGGGCTTCCTGCGCAAGGCGTTGGACCTGCGCTTCTTCCCGGAGCTGTGGGACGTGCGCACGGAGCTGGCGCCGCCCCCGCCGCGCCACCGGCCCTGAGCGGCCTGGCGGGCGAAAGACAGTCCCTCCGTCCCGTGGGCCGTCCCCTGGGGAGGGCCCCGGGCCGCGAGTGACGACTGTCTCGCATGTCCGTGGGGAAGGCCGGTGATTGTCATGGCCGCGGGTTAGCCTGTCCGCACCATGGACGCTGCCGCTCCGCTGCTCTTCGACAAGGCGTACGTCCTCTGCTACCGCACCTTCGACATCGCGGAGGAGCTGGACCTGGAGCGCGCGCGCCGGGTCCTGACGGAGGACTCGCGCCGGCTCAAGCTCTCACGGGAGAACAGTCAGTACCTCCAGCTCCCCAATCCACCGCTCGCGTATGAGCTGGGGCGCCGGCCTCTGGCTTTGCGTGACGGCCCCGTGGCCGTGGACGCCACCGCGCGGTTGTTCGACCATGGCGCGGCCTCCATCATCCTCCGCGTGCCCGTCGTCCCGGGGACCTCCCTGGAGACGCTCACGCGCATGGCGGACGAGCTCTATGACAGCCAGGCGTTGGAGGACCTGGCGCTGGAGCTGGTGGAGGGGGTGCGCCGCACCATCGCCCCCGCCGCGCAGGCGCCGCACCTGTGGGAGCAGAACGAGAGCTACACCGTCATCTTCGCGGAGGAGATTCGCGGCCACCCCACCGCGGAGGAGCTGCTGAAGCAGGCGGACCTGGCCCCGTTGCTGCTGGGGGAGAGCGGCACGGTGCCGCTGTCCCCGCGTGAGAGTGAATCGGTGCTCCAGTCGCGCTTCAGCTACACCATCCACGACCTGGTGGTCATCGACTGGAACAGCGCCTTCGTCTACGAGCCTTCGGGCTCCAGGGACATCCCGGACCTGCTCGAAATCGCCAACGCGCAGTTGCTGGAGTTCCGTTACTACGACGAGCGGCTGGACGCGCACATCACCCGCATCCACGAGAAGGTGCAGTCCGCGCGGCATGGCTGGGCCACGCTGTTTCGCAGCCCCTACCGCTCCCTGGCGCGGCAGACCCTGTCCACGCTGGTGGACCTGAACGAGTTCATCGAGCGCGTGGAGAACAGCCTCAAAATCATCGGCGACTTCTACCTGGCCAAGGTCTACGAGAACGCCGTGCGCCGCATGCGCATCCCGCCGTGGCAGGCCTCCGTCACCCGCAAGCAACAGTTGCTGGCCCAAACGTATGGCCTGCTCAAGGGCGACGTGGACATCGACCGCTCCCACACGCTGGAGGCCGTCATCGTCCTGCTCATCGTCCTGGAAATCTTCTTCGCCGTCTTCCGCGTCTTCGAGCACTGACACCCACGGGGAACCCCGTACGCCGGGGACCGGCGTCACGCGGTTTCCACGCCTCGCGCGGCATGGGAGAATGGGGCTTCGAGGCAGGGAGCCTTGCATCCGTGCCGGGGGGAGTGGGGCATGAAGGTGCCCGGGAAGACCATGGGAGCCGCGGTGGACCGCATGTCGCGGGCCCTGGAGCGGCTGTCGGCAGCACCGCCGGTGGTGGCGGTGCTGGAGGAGTTGCTTTGCCAGGCCTCCTCCGCGCTGGGCGCGTCCGGAGCCTTCCTCTGCTGGTGGGGCGGCACGGGCGACTTGAGCACGCTCACCACGCAGGGCGTGGACGCCGAGGCGGCGGCGGTTTGCGCGCAGCGGCTGCTGGCCCAGGCGCCCGGGCCGGGTGAGCCGCGGCTGCCCCGGGTGGTGGAGGACGTGTCGCGAGACGCGCTGCTGGCCAGCGAGCCGGACGCGCGGCGCGAGCTTGGGGCGGGGGCGCTCTTGTCCCAGCCGCTCTTCTTCGCGGGGGGCCTGGGCGCGGCGGGCGTGCTGGGCGTGCTCTTCCGCGAGGCGTGGCGTCCGGCGGAGGGGGACCTGCAGCGCTTCGGCTTGTCGGTGAAGCTGGCGGCGCTGGCGCTGGAGCGCGAGCGCATGGCGGAGACGCTGCGCCAGTCCGTGCTGTCCGCGCGGGCGGAGGTGGAGGAGACGGAGGTGCTGCGGTTGCGCCGCTTCCAGGCGGTGACGGAGGCCTTTGGCCGCGCGCTCTCCTGGGATGAGGTGGCGCGCGTGGTGCTGGAGCAGGGCTTGCCCGCGGTGGGCGCGAGCCTGGGCATGGTGCACCTGGTGGTCCCGGATGGGACGGTGGCGCTGAAGGCGGCGGTGGGCCTGTCCGACGCACAGAAGCAGGCGCTGCATGTGCCGCCGTGGCGCGGCGGCGGCACGTCGGGCGCCGATGCGGGAGGCCTCAGCTCCCCCCTGTGGCTGGAGACGCCAGCCGCGGTGCGGGACGCGCTGCCCGGGCTGGTGTCGCTCCTGGCACCGGAGCCGCCGCGCGCGCTGGTGTTGCTGCCCCTGCACGTGGAGGGGCGCACCTTCGGGACGCTGTGCTTCGGCTTCTCGGAGGCGCGGCGCTTCTCCGCCTTGGAGCGGGCCTCCATCACCGGCCTGGGACACGAGTGTGGCCAGGCGCTGGAGCGCGCGCGGCTGTACGCGCGGGAGCGCACGGCGCGGCTCCAGGCGGAAGCCGCGGGCCAGCGGCTGCGGCTGCTGGCGGACGCGAGCGCCCTGGTGTCGGCCTCGCTGGACTGGGAGGAGACGGTGGCGGGCGTGGCGCGGCTGGCGCTGGGGCACTTCGCGGATGGCTGCGCGGTGGACTCGTACGAGGACGGCGTGGTGCGGCGGCTCGCGGTGCTCTATGAGAACCCGCACACCGCGCCGCGCGGGTTGGAGCTCCTGCGCTTCACTCCGCAGGAGGGCAGCCCCACGCTGCTGGCGGAGGTGCTGGCCTCGGGGCGGCCTTGGATGATGGCGCGGCCCACCTCGGAGCCGGGGGACACCCGCACGGCGGCGGCGCGCCTGTACGCGGCCGCGCGAGAGCTGGGCGTGGGCTCGCTCATCCTGACGCCGCTGGTGGCGCGGCAGCGCACGCTGGGCGTGCTCACCTTCATGCGCGGCGCGGGCTCGGTGCCCTTCGACATCCCGGACCTGTCCCTGGCCGAGGAGCTCGCCGGGCGCGCGGCGCTGGCCATCGACAACGCGGACCTGTTCCGCAAGGCGCGCGCGGCCGAGGAGGAGAGCCGGCGCGGGGCGGCGCGGCTCCACGTCCTGGTGCAGGTCAGCCACCTCATCGCGGAGGCGGGGCTGGACCTGCCCACGGTGCTGGAGGTGCTGGTGCGCAAGGTGTCGGAGGCGCTGGGGGACGCGTGCGTGCTCCAGCTCCTCTCCGAGGACAAGGCGCACCTGGACCTGGTGTCCGTGCACCACCCCGACGCGGAGGCCCGCGCGGTGCTGGACGCGTCCATGCGGCGCTGCCCGGCGCGGGTGGGGGAGGGCCTGTCGGGGCGGGTGGCGGCGACGGGCCAGCCGCTCTTCGTGCCTCGCCTGCAGGCCGAGGACCTGCGCGACGAGCGCGTGCCGCAGGGCATGCCCTTCCTCCAGCGCTACGGGCCGCACAGCGTCATCGTCGTCCCGCTGGGCGTGCGCGGCCGGGTGCTGGGCACGCTGGGGGTGATGCGCGAGGCGCGGGGCCGTGAGTACTCGGTGGAGGAGCGCGCGCTGCTGGAGAGCCTGGCGGCGCGCGCGGCGTTGGCCATCGAGGACGCGCGGCGGTACGGCGCGGCCACGCAGGCGGTGAAGGCGCGCGACGAGATGCTGTCGGTCGCGGGGCACGAGCTGAAGTCGCCGTTGAACGCGCTCCAGCTCCAGATTCACCTGCTGGCGCGCATGGCTCGCGAGGCCATGGCCGTGGACGGGCTGGCGGAGCGCGCGGAGCGGGCGGCGAAGGCGGGCCAGCGGCTGGGGCTGCTCATCGATGACCTGCTGGATGTCTCGCGCCTCAGCTCGGGGCGGCTGGGGCTGAAGCGCGAGGAGGTGGACCTGGCGGCGCTGACGCGCGAGCTGGTGGGCCGCATGTCCGAGGAGCTGGCGCTGGCGGGCAGCGAGGTACGGCTGGTGCTCGACGAGCCGGTGTCGGGGCAGTGGGACCGGCTGCGCCTGGAGCAGGTGTTGGTGAATCTGCTCTCCAACGCGGCGAAGTACGGCGCGGGCCGACCGGTGACGGTGGAGGTGGGCGCGGTGGGCCCGGTGGCGCGGCTGTCCGTGCGCGACGAGGGCATCGGCGTGTCGCCGGACGAGCAGGAGCGCATCTTCGAGCAGTTCGAGCGCTCCGCGTCCGTGCAGCACTTCAAGGGCCTGGGCCTGGGGTTGTGGATCACCAAGCGCATCATCGAGGCCCACGGGGGCAGCATCCGCCTGACGAGCGAGCCGGGGAAGGGCTCCACCTTCACCGTGGAGCTGCCCCTGCCGGCCTGAGCGTCTGGACAGGGCGCACCCGCTGCGCTCTGGTGCCGCGGATGACGACGCGCGCACTCCACCGCTGGGTCCTGCTCGCCGCCGTGCTGGGCGCCTTCGCCCCGGGCTGCCGGCATGCGCCCGACCTGAACCCGGCGCTCGACGCGGATGGCGACGGTGTCCTCAACGGGGAGGACGCCTGCCCCACCGCGAGGGGGCTCGCGCGGCTCCAGGGCTGCCCCGCGAAGGACACGGACGGGGACGGCGTGGAGGACGCGCTGGACACGTGCCCGCGCCGCGCCGGGCCGGCGTCTCGCGACGGCTGCCCCATCCGCGACTCGGACGAGGACGGCGTGGAGGACGCGAAGGACGCGTGTCCGCGCGTGTTCGGCCCGCTGGAGCGCCAGGGCTGTCCCGTTGAAGACCCGGACCGCGACGGGGTGGAGGGCGCGGCGGACAAGTGCCCGGACGAGCCCGGCCCGGCCTCGCGTGAGGGTTGCCCCATTCGCGACGCGGACGGAGACGGCGTCCCGGACGAGGAGGACGCCTGTCCCACCGAGGAGGGCCTGCCCGCGCTGCGCGGCTGCCCGGAGCGGGACATGGACGGCGACAGCGTGCCAGACCACCGGGACAACTGCCCGCGCGAGCGCGGCGCGGCGGACAACCAGGGCTGCCCGGCGGCGCGCAAGCAGCGCGTCGGCATCCGTCCGGACCGGCTGGAGCTGCTGGAGCGCATCACCTTCGTGCCCGGCACCGCGACGCTTCACCCTCGCGTCCAGCCGGTGCTCGACAACGTGGCCGAGGTGCTGCTGGCGCATCCCCGGCTGGGCGTCATCGCCGTTGAAGGCCACACGGACAACCGGGGCGATCCGGAGGTGCAGCGGGAGATGACGCGGGCGCGCGCGGAGGTGGTGCGGGACTACCTCGTCGAGCGGGGTGTCCCCGCGGACCGCCTGGAAGCGTGGGGCTTCGGCCCGGACAGGCCCGTCGGGTCGAATGAGACGTCTCAGGGACGCGCGGCCAACCGCCGCCTGGACCTGCGCATCGTGACGCCTCGCGGCAGACCGTAGGCCCCGGACTCCCAGTTCGTGGGGAGCGTGGGGTACGCTGTCCCACCATGAGTGCTTCCAGCCCCTTGTTCGGTGACTTGCTGCTCAAGCTGGGGATTGTCTCGCCCAGCCAGGTGCAGGAGGCGCTCGCCCTCCAGGCCCTCACCGGTCAGCGCGTGGGGGAGGCCCTCATCTCCCTGGGCTACGTCACGCGGGAGCAGATTCAGGACGCGCTGGGCGAGGCGCTCGGGCTGCACCAGGACAAGAGCCCCCTGCAGCCCGCGCTGGGGGAGCTGCTGGTGGGCCTCAAGTACGTGACGCTGGCGCAGCTCGACGAGGGGCTCGCCCGCCAGCGCCGGGACGGCCGCAAGCTGGGCGAAATCCTGGTGGAGCTGGGCCACTGCACCTACAAGCAAATCTACGAGGCGCTGGGCCTGCAGAACCGCATCGCCGGCCGCCAGGACCTGGCGCGCCCCACCTCGGACGGCCGCCGCCGCGTGGTGGTGGTGGATGACAGCCCGCTGGCCTGCGCCTTCGTGCAGGAGGGGCTGGTGGCGCTGGGCTACGAGGTCCTCTGCTTCCAGGACCCCTTCGAGGCGCTGGAGAGCATGGGCCGCTTGCAGCCCGTCATCGTCCTCAGCGACCTGGAGATGCCCGGCCTGGACGGCGTGGAGCTGTGCCGCCGCCTGAAGGAGGGGCCTCGCCACGCGGTGCCCGTCATCATCCTCACCGCCAACGACGTGGAGGCGGAGCGCGTGCGCGGCCTGCGCGCCGGCGCGGATGACTACGTCAACAAGTCCGCGTCCATGGACGAGCTGGCCGCGCGCATCGAGAGCGTGGTGCGCCGCACGGGTGAGACGGAGCGCATGCGCAAGCTGTTCGCGCGCTACACGTCCGACGCGGTGGTGGAGGAAATCCTCAAGAGCGCGGACGCGGTGGTGCTCACCGGCGAGAAGCGCGAGGTGACGCTGCTGTTCGCGGACATCCGCAACTTCACCGGCCTGGCGGAGAGCCTGCCGCCGGAGCAGGTGGTGGGGGTGCTCAACCAGGTGCTCGGGCGGATGTCGGACGCGGTGCTCACCTGCGGCGGCACCCTGGACAAGTTCCTGGGCGACGGGCTGATGGCCGTCTTCGGCGCGCCGGTGGCCCGTCCGGATGACGCGCTGCGCGCGCTCCAGTGCGCGAAGATGATGATGGACGCGCTGACGGACCTGCGCATCGAGGCGGAGGCGGAGTGGGCGGCGAACGGGCGCGAGGGCCAGCCGCTGGCGCTGGAGCTGGGCATCGGCATCAACTCGGGCGTGGTGGTGGCGGGCAACATCGGCAGCACGGTGCGCGCCGAGTACACCTGCATCGGTGACGCCGTGAATGTGGCCGCGCGCCTGTGCGCGCTGGCGGGCCCGGGGGAAATCCTGGTGGGGGAGCGCACCCGCGAGCTGGTGGACGCCAACGAGACGGCCTTTGAAGACCTGCCTCCCGTGCGGCTGAAGGGCAAGCAGCAGCCCGTTCCATTGTTCCGTGCGCTCTAGCTGGGTGAAGTCCGCGCGCGCCTCGCGGGCGGAAAGCGGTTATAGGGAGGGGTCATGAACGCCTCTGACGAGCCCCCTCCGTCCCGCCGCTCCCCCGTGCTGTTCGTGGGGCTCGTCTTCGGACTCGGGCTGGTGGTCGCCATCCTGGTGGGCGCGCTGAGTGGCTCCAAGGCCATCCACGCCGACCGCATCCACCAGGACTTCGTCGTGCTGGAGGAGGCCCTGGGCCGCTACCGCGCGGACAAGGGCGCCCTGCCGGAAGAGGCGGACCTGGAGGCGCTGCTGGTGCCCGCGTACCTGCCCTCCGTGCCGCTGGACCCGTGGGGCCGGGCGTACCGCTACACCAGCAACGGCGAGCAGGTCTTCCTGGCCACCTTCGGCAAGAGCGATGACCGGGGTGGGGCGGGCGAGGAGCAGGACCACACCAACCACGACGGGCACGCCGCGCCCAAGGTGGCGCGCTAGCACACGCGACGTGCGGGCGGGCAGGCGCCGGGGCGCGCGCACGCCCGCGAGCCAACGCACGCGGCGTGAGCCGGGCCCTGGAGCGAGCCAGCGTGGCGCGGGTGCCCGCTTCCTGGCGTCGCCATGGCCACTGTTTCCTTCACGGGGAAGGGTCTTCCCGAACCTGGAGGGCAGCCATGGCCATCGTGTGCGTCACCAACCTGTCCCCTGAGTCCCTCGCGGCGGCCCATGTGGCGGCGGCCGTGGCGGGGCGGCTGCAAGAGCCGCTGTTGCTCCTGGGCATCTCGGAGGGGGACGCCTTCCTCGACGAGGGCACCGGCGCGTTGACGCTCACCCAGCAGCGGCTGGAGGCCGAGGCCGCGCGGCTCGAGACGCTGGCGCGGGTGGTGCGCTACCGGCTGCAGGCGGGCACCTCCGCGGACGAGGTGCTCAGCGACGAGGAGTGCCGACGGGCGCGCTGGATTGTGGTGGCGGCGTCCGGCTGGCGCGGCTCGGCGTGGCGGCGGGCCACGGTGCCGGAGCGCCTGTCCCGCTACGGCTGCGCGCCGGTGCTGGCCGTGCGCAGCGACACCGCGCTGACGGACTGGGCGCGGGGCCGCCGCCGGCTGCTGGTGCTGGTGGGCGTGGACCCGGGCTCGTCCACCACCGGCGCCGCGGTGTCCTTCCTGCGCGAGCTGCGCCGGGTGGGGCCGTGTGACGTGCTGGCCACCTACGTGTGCTCGCCCATGGACGAGCGGGAGCGGCTGGGCATCCACAGCCCCGTGCACGTGGAGCTGCTGGAGCCGGGCCTGCAGGGCATGGAGGCGCTGGACCCCCTTGTGGAGCGCGTGCTGCAACGCGAGGTGCGCGAGCAGGTGGGCGAGCTGCTGGGCGAGGGCCGCGTGGAGGTGGTGCTGGAGCCCGGCTTCGGCCGTCCGGCGGACCACCTGATGCACGTGGCGCACACGCGCGGGGCGGACCTGATGGTGGTGGGTACGCACCAGCGCAGCGGGGTGAAGCGGCTGTGGCACGGCTCGGTGTCCGCGGGGGTGTTGCGGCACGCGGCGCAGTCGGTGGTGTGTGTGCCGCCCATGGTGCAGGGCCGGCGCGCGGACCGCGCGCCGCGCAGCGTGCTGGTGCCCGTGGACTTCTCCGAGGCCAGCGCGAAGGCCATCTCCCAGGCGCGCACGCTGGTGGGGCCCGGCGGCCGGGTGCACCTGCTGCACGTCCACCGCCGCAAGCTGGAGGACCGCGGCTTCATGGACCACTACGGCGTGCTGCCCGAGCCCGCGAGGGACCGGGATGGGGTGCTCCAGCGGCTGTGGGAGCTGGTGCCGCGCGACGAGGGCGCGCAGACGGTGCGCTGGAGCGTGGAGGGCGTCACTGGCGAGGACGTGACGCTGGCCATCTGCCAGGCCACGGAGCGCGAGGGGGTGGACCTGGTGTGCGTGGGGACGTCCCTGGAGCCCTCGCGGCTGCGGGACGCGCTGGAGGGGGAGGTGGCCCACGAGCTGGTGGCCCGCTGCCGCCGGCCCGTCATGGTGGTGCCGTCCGCTTGAGCCGGAGGCCTCGGTGACAGGGGTACCTGTCATCACCTGAAAGGATTGGCAGGTGGCAGCGGCTCTGACGTGCCCGGCGGGGCACGTCTGCATTAGAATCCGGAAACACGCATTTCCAGACGCAGGGGGGCCGCCGGTGACATCGAAGGGTTATCGAGAAGTGGAGCTCGTCTGTAACCGTTCCTCGCTGCTCCTGCATGGGGGCACGGAGGAGGAGCGGCGCTCCTGGGCGCAGGAAGCCGCGCGCAACTTCGACGTGGAGCTGGTGGAGGTGCGGCAGGCGGCGGAGTTGCCGCAGGCGCTCCGGCAGCCCGACGGCGTGGTGTTCATCGCGGACGTGGCGAAGCTGGGGCGGGACGCGCAGTTCGCCCTGCTGCGCTGCCTGCAGACGCAGGAGGAGCGGCCCAAGCTGGTGCTGGGCGTCTCCGGCTCGGCGGACGCGGCGCTGGCGCGGGGCACGCTGCGGGACGACCTGCACTACCGCCTGCACCAGGCCCAGGTGGACCTCCAGAAGGACGGGCTGCGGGAGCTGCTGAAGCACCGCTGGGCCCAGCAGGCCGAGCAGCTCGCGCAGAAGGCCGCCGCGGCGAGGACCGCCGAGGAAGCGGCTCGCCAGGCCGCCATCGCAAGGCTCCCGGGCACGGTGACGCGCATCGCTCCCCGGCAGAAGGCGAAGCCGGTGGGCGGCAACGCTTCACGCGCGAAGGGCGTGCCGCGGAACGCCGCCCGCTGAAGCGAGGCGAGGGCGCATGGGGGCACGCCCGCGTCCTCGCGTGCACGGCCTCCAGCGCCTTCTTCGTGCGCCGAAGCGACGTCAGGCGGGGGCGCACGGAGCTTGCGCCGCGCCCGCATGCGGCTGGGCTCCAGCGCCTTCTTCGTGCGCCGAAGCGACGTCAGGCGAGGGCGCACGGAGCTTGCGCTGCGCCCGCATGCGGCCGGCCTCCAGCGCCTCCTCCCTGAAGCGAAGCAGCGGCTCAGTGGCGGTGCTTCTGCCCGCGCTTCGCCTTGACGGGGCGCGCCTGCTTCGCGGTGCCGCGCTTGGCGGCGGCGGTCTGTCCCGGCACGGCCTTGCGCCCCACCTGCCGCTGCGCCCCGGCCGCGGAGGCCACCTTGGCGGCCGGCGACTTGCGCCGCGCGGGCGCCTTCGCGGGCTTTCCGCTCTCGATGACGCCCCGAGCCGCCTTGGCCGTGCGCCGCGCCCCGTTGGCCGCCGTCTTCGCGCGGCTGCGCACCGGCGTACCTCGAAGCTTCGCCTGGAGGTCGGCCACCCCCCGGGCCGTCACCACCGCCGTGCCCAGCAGGACCCGTGCGCCGCGCGTGCCGGCCTGGACGGCCACCTCCTTCACCCTGTCCACCAGCCCCCGCTTGGAAATCGCCATGGCGCGCCTCGTCTCCCTGGACCGTTCTTCGCTGCCGCCGAAGGTAGTCACGGGCACACGGGCGTGAAGCCGTCCTCCTCCCTCATCCGCTCCCGGGCCTCGGCCATTTCAGGGGGGGCGGGAATGTGTGAAGTGGGGAAACTGGGCTAGAGTCCCACGCACTGTCCCATTTTCTTCTCGGAGCAAGACATGTCCCAGGACAACGCTGGAAAGCCGAAGCGCGGCCTGAAGCGTCCCATCGAGGTCGTTCGCGCGGAGCTGCTCAAGGACCCGGAGACGAAGAAGATCGCCGAGGCCGTGAGCATGAAGCTCGAGGACTACGTAGAGCTGGTCCTCAAGTACGCCCAGGACAAGGACAAGGAGGCCGAGGTCGCCGTCATCTCCGACGAGGAGCTGCGCCGCAACGGCTTCAACCCCCTCTCCGCCGAGGAGGCCGCCAACATCCTCATCAAGGGCATGAAGGGCGAACTGCCCGGCTCCCCGCCTGACTTCGAGGCCTCCAAGTTCACCCAGGACAAGGCCTCCACCGCCGGCAAGCCGTCCCTCACCGCGCCCCCGCCCGCGGGCGCCACCCCCATCGGGCCGCAAGATCCGGCGGCCCGCCAGGAGCTGATGGATCAGCTCAAGAAGGGCGGCAGCGGCGGTAACCGCCCGTAATCCCTGCTACCGGGGGGACTGCCGGAGAAGAAAATCCGACGAAAATGGTGGGAGGAAACAATTGCCCACACTCCCCGAGAATCCTTTCGAGTTTTCCTTCCGGCACAAATCTCCGCCTACCAGGCATCTAGACTTCAAGGGGTACGACCATGGGCAGCGCACTCAAGGGCATCACCAAGGCCATCAGCAACGTCGCGAGCACGGTCAGCAAGATCGCTGGCGGCATCGCGAACATCGGTGGCAAGGCCATGGAGTTCCTCCAGAAGCCGCTGAGCTCGCTGGTGAGCCCCATCGCGAGCTTCATCGGTGACAAGGTCGGCAAGCTGCCCTTCGTCGGCAAGTTCCTGGGCCCCATCGCGGAGAACCTGGTGAAGCAGGGCGCCTCCTCCTTCCTGGGTGAGGGCACGCTGGGCAGCCTGGGCTTCATGTCCAAGATCGCCCCCAAGGTGCAGGACATCACCAACATCGCGCAGACGGTCAAGGGCGCGGCGGACAAGGTCGGCGCCTTCGTGGACAACCCGCTGGGTCAGCAGAACTTCCAGAACATCATCGCGCAGAATCACGCCCGCTTCGTGGAGTAATGCGCCGCGCCCCTCGGGCGCGACCCTGGTAGCGAGCCTGAGGGCCGGCCTCCCGCGAATCCGCGGGGCCGGCCCTTCGGCTTTGCGGGCCACGCGCGGTGCGCCGCCCCGGCTCGGGAGGCGGCTCCGGCAACGGCGCTCAGTGCCCCGTCTTCGCCAGGCGCTGGGTGTCGCGGATGAGGCGGTCGGTGGAGTCGCTGTCCGCGCTGTCGTAGTAGCCGCGAATCTGCCCGGCGTCGTCCACGAGCACGAAGTGCGTGCCGTGGAAGATGGACAGCAGGTCGTCCTCGGGCGCGCCGGGCTCGCGGCCCATGCTGACCTTGAAGCCCTGGACGATGGTCTCCTTGAGCTGCTCGTAGTCGCCGGTGAGGAAGCTCCAGCGGGAGAAGTCCGCGCCGTGGCGCTCGCCATACTCGGCGAGCCGCTCCGGGGTGTCGTACTTCGGATCCACGGAGAACGACACCAACTGGAGCCCCGCGCCGAAGGACGCCGTGGCCTTCTGCACGCCCACCATCTTCCGGGTGAACTCCGGGCAGATGGTGGGGCAGCGCGTGAAGATGAAGTTGGCCACGAAGGGCTTGCCCCGGAGCTGCGCGCTCCCGAAGGGCTGGCCGTCATGCCGGGTGAAGGTGAAGTCCGGCAGCGCGCCCAACTGGGGCAGCGGGCCACTGCTGCCCTGGCCGCGGAGCAACATGGCCCCCGCCGTGGCGGAGATGCCGAGCGCGGCCACGGCGACACCTGCCCAGAAGCCCGGGCGCTGCGTGAGACGGGCCCGAGGGGCCGGAAGGACGGAATCTGCGGACATGCCCCCGGAGGTAACGGAACCCCCGGAGTCACACAAGCACGGCCGCGGGGGTGCGACATCCTGGCGACTCGAGGGGAGGCCGTGACGAGTCTGTGACGACCCGGCCCGTGTGTCACAGTTCCGTGATTTCAGTGATTTGGAATAAGTTTATGCATAAATAACAGCTCTTACGAGGAAACATCCTCTCAGTCGTTACGAAAATGTGGGCACGCCTCCTCTCCGTTTTCAGGAGTCTTCCCCCCATGACGACCTACTCCGTTCGACGTGGCGACACCCTCAGCGCGTTGGCCCAGCGCTTCAAGACCTCGGTTTCGTCGCTGGCGAAGACCAACGGCATCTCCAACCCGAACCTCATCTACGCGGGCCAGCAGCTCCGCATCCCGGACGGCTTCGACGCGCCTCGGGCCTCGGGCGGCGGGCGCGCGGCCTCCAGCTACACGGTGAAGTCGGGTGACACGCTCAGCGGCATCGCGGGCCGGCACGGCACGTCGGTGGGCGCGCTGGCCAAGGCCAACAACATCTCCAACCCGGACCGCATCTACGTGGGCCAGAAGCTCACGATTCCGGGCTCCGGCGGCGCGGCGCCCACCCGGCCCTCCACGGGCGGTGGCGGCGGTGGCTCCTACACCGTGAAGTCGGGCGACACGCTCAGCGGCATCGCGGGCCGGCACGGGACGACGGTGGGCGCGCTGGCCAAGGCCAACAACATCTCCAACCCGAACCTCATCTACGTGGGCCAGCGGCTCACGATTCCGGGCGGGGGCGGTGCGTCGCCCACCCGGCCGACGCCGAACCAGCCGCCCGTGGGCGGCGTGGGCGGGCCGAAGCCGCCCACCGGTGGCTCCGCCGGCGTGACGGTGCAGCAGCTCCGGGCGGTGATGCCGAACCTGTCGCAGGCCAAGGCGGAGCAGTACCTGCCCCACCTGAACCGGGCCATGGCGGAGGCGAACATCACCACGCCCAAGCGCAAGGCGGCCTTCCTGGCGCAGCTCGCCCACGAGAGTGGCCAGCTCCGCTACATGGAGGAGATTGCCTCCGGCGCCGCCTACGAGGGCCGCAGGGACCTGGGCAACACCCAGCCGGGTGACGGCGTCCGGTACAAGGGCCGCGGGCCCATCCAGCTCACGGGTCGCGCCAACTACCGCGCCGCGGGCCGGGCGCTGGGCATCGACCTGGAGGGCAACCCCCAGCGCGCGAAGGACCCCGACGTCGCGTTCCGCATCGCCGGTTGGTACTGGTCGTCGCGCAACCTCAACACCTACGCGGACGCGGGCAACTTCCGCGAGGTCACCCGCCGCATCAACGGTGGCTACAACGGCATGGCGGACCGCGAGATGTACTACCGCCGGGCGCTGAACGTCTTCTGAGCCCGCGCCGCCAACGCGCGGTGCTGTGAAGCGGGGACCGTGGGCCAGCAAGGCTCCGGTCCCCGTCGCGTTGCGGGGCGTGGGCGTCCAACCCCGGGCGCGGCGAGGGGCCCCTGGGCCAGCGAGGTCCCCTTGGGCAGGGCGTGTCGGACGGTCTCCCAATACGCGGCGAGGTGACTCGCGCCTGCGCTGGCGAGGCGCCCGTCTCCGCTGTGCCTCGGAGGGCGCCCATCCCACCGGGGAGACGCCGCGTCCACCCGGGGCGACCACCGGACGCACGTGGCCCTGGGGAGACGCCATGGTGTGCCGGCTGCATCGGGCAGGCCGTTCCCTTCCGGAGCGCGTCCCATGTCTCGAATTGATCCACCCGGCAGTTCCTCGCTTCCCACCATCGACACCACGCCAGAGACGGGGGGACCTCCCTCCCCGTCGCGAGCCGCGGAGCCCCGCGCGCAGGTGTCCCCCCACCGCAATGAGCTGCGCGCCTTCGACGGATCCGCCGCGAAGACGCCGGAGCCCACGCCTCGTGGTGGCTCCACGCCCGCCAGCGCGGGCCCCGCGCGGTCGGCGGGAGAGCTGGCCGTGCTGGGAGGCTGGTCGCGCCCGGGCGCCACGAAGGAGCCGCCCACGGACGTCCTCGAGGACCTCCGCGCGCGGCTGACGCGGAGCCTGGAGAACTGGACGGTCGGCGCGGATGACGTGCGCGCGGTGCACACCGCGCTGGGCGGCCTGCCGTCGGGCACCTACCGGGCCACGTTGGAGCGCATGCAGCACGACGGCCTGCTGAGCGCCTACGTGAAGGCCCAGGACGCGGGCGCCCGGCTCGCGTTCCTGGAGCAGGCGGAGTCCAAGGGCGTCCTCCAACGGCGCAACGGTGAGGCGGGCCCGGTGGGCGCGCTGGGCTACCCCGCGGTCCCGGACGTCTTCGTCAATGACCGGCGGCTGCCGGAGGCGATGCGAGACGCGGTGAACGCGCACGCCACCGACGTGGGGGCGGGCTTCTACCGGGCCCACACCGAGTACCTTGGCCGTTATGCCCGCGCGGTGGATGGGGCCCAGAGCCTCCAGGAGCTCGGGGCGCTCGGACCGCCGCGCGCCGCGCACCTGCCCGAGTCCATCCTGGGCCTCGAGTGGAAGGACCCGGCCCGGCGGGACTACGAGACGGCCTGGAAGGTGGGCATCGGCCAGCCGAAGTCACTCAACCTGACGCTGCAGCACGTCAGCGCGCGGCAGCGGGAACTCTCTGGAGAGCGCGCCGGGGGCACGGTGCGGCTCCACGGCAAGGTGGGCGTCAGCAACGAGCACGTCCAATGGGGCGCGAAGGCGGCGCTCGACACCCGGGGACATGGGGACCTCAAGGGGGAGGTGGGCGTCGCCGCGCGCAACGGCCCCGTGGGCATCGAGGTGTCACACGACAGCGCGGGCGACACGGACGTGAAGCTCAAGCTGAAGCTGGGCCTCGCGGAGCTCAGCCTGGACTCGGACGGCGAGCAGCGCGTCGCGGTGGGCGTCGGCACGCTGTTCCAGGTGCACGCGGCGCTCAACCCGAAGAAGGCCGAGCTCGGGGGCGGCGTGTCCGCGAAGTTCAAGGCGGACGACGGGAGCCAGGCCAGCGTCGAGGCGGGCTTTTCCATGAAGGGCCTGACGGCGGAGCGGGCAGGGCAGGCCGTGGACCGGGAGCACCGGGGTGTCTTCCAGCCGCCGGCCGAACTGGCATCCCGCACCGCATGGGACGCACTGCCCGAGGCCACGCGAGCCACCTACGCGAAGGAGGGGTGGAACCGGGAGGCGTGGACCCGCGCCCTGCCACGCTGAGCGCCCCGGCCTCACCCTCGGGAAGCCGCTTCAGGGGGGGGCGGGCTCCGGCAGGACGGCGCCGGGTTCATCCGGCTCCCTCCGAGGCCACATGAGGTAGGCGGAAATCAGGGGGAGATACCAGGGCAGGGCCAGCCACAGCCAGTCACTGTGCTCCGTCAGCCAGGCGAACAGCAGGAGCGCCCCAAGCCAGAACAGCCCCTGGAGTCCCAGCCCCACGCTGCCCAGGGATTGAAGCGGGCGCGCCCTCAGCCACACGCCGAGGGTCGCCAGCAGCGCTGGGGTGACGGCGGCGAGCACGAGCAACAACTCCTCCCAGAGCATCCCGTTCCCCAAGGCGCTGCGATAGGTGGAGAACACGAAGAAGAGCTGCAGCACCGCGCAGAGGGCCGTGACGGCAACCGCCAGCTTGGGCGGGCTGAGGCGCGACGCGGGGGCGCCCCGGCGCGAGGTCCCCCGCTCCCGCCGGGCCCACGCCAGCGCGTCCGGGGGGACCTCCAGCGCGTACGGGTAGCCCAGCTCCAGCAGGGCCTCCACCGCCGCGGTGCGCACCGTGATGCCGGCGCTCCCCGTCTGGACGCTGGCGTCTCCCGGCAGCGTCATCAGGGACAGCAGGAAGTCCGTCCGCGCCCGCCGGGCCTCGTCGCCCTCGGGGGCCTGGGCCATCGCCGCGAGGAGCGCGTCCACCTCCGCGGGGATGACGCCGGGCGAGCCCAGCGCCTCCCGCAGCGCCGTCAGCGACGCGGCAGCTGGCAGGGGCGCCAGGGATTCCACCGGGGAATCACTCATGGACGGGGTGGGGCGGGTATGCGTGGAGGTCATGGCCGCAAAGCCGTGACGCTACCACCGGGCCCTGTGGCGAGTCCCCCGCCGGGCCGTCCGGAGGGCGAGGGGCCGGGCCTCCCAGGGGGCCATGCCCCCGAGGCGTGCGCACCCTTTCCCTGTGTGACTCTTTCCCGAGGAGCGAGGCAGCGCATGGCGATGGAGCGAGCGCAGCGGTTCGTGGAGGCACTGACGAAGCTGGAGAAGGAAGGGGACCTGGAGGCCATCGTCTCCCTCTTCAGCGACGACGCCCAGGTGAGCAACGTGGCCTCGCCGCAGGTCTTCTCCGGCCAGGAGGGCGCCCGGCGGTTCTGGCGTGAGTACAAGGGCACCCTCCAGCGCGTGGAGTCCACCTTCCGCAACATGATTGAGGCCGGCTCCCGCGTCGCGCTCGAATGGGAGACGCAGGGCACCGCCCACAACGGCGCGGCGGTGGCCTACGAGGGCGTGTCCATCATCGAGTGGGACGGCGACCGCATCCGCCGGTTCTACGCGTACTTTGATCCGCACGCGCTCGGCCTGGAACTGACCCAGGGCAACGCGCCGCGCACCGAAGTCCCCGCCACCACCCCCGCGTGAGGCGTGAGGCCGCCCCGCCTCGGGGCGCCGTACTCCACCTCGTGGATTGAGCCGCCGGGCCACGCCGCCCGGACGCGCGCTCCACCCCTGGCCGTTGCCCGACAGAGAGTCGTGACCTTCAGGCACCTCCCACTTCCACGTCCCGGACGCTACCGTCAGCCGCCGCGTCCCCGGTGAGCGAGCGCTCTCCAGGCATGGGTTCGCGGAAAATTATGCCGGGCCCGCCGTGATTCAGGCGGTACCGTTCGACGCGCTGCGTTTCCCGGAAAGCCGGGACGCGATAGCGTCCTCGACGTCCTCGGGGAAGGTGGGTTGGCAATGGTGTGGCGGAGGACACGAGCTCGGATGACCGGCCCCGACCCGGCGGCAGTTTGTCTTGCGTCTACACGGAAAAGCCTGATGACCCGCTTTGCAGCGCTCTTCGTCGTCCTGTCGTTGATTGCCGCACCACACACTGCCTGGGCCCAGCGGAGCCAGAC
This sequence comes from Corallococcus macrosporus DSM 14697, assembly GCF_002305895.1. Taxonomy (GTDB): domain Bacteria; phylum Myxococcota; class Myxococcia; order Myxococcales; family Myxococcaceae; genus Myxococcus; species Myxococcus macrosporus. The sequence goes on along the minus strand of NZ_CP022203.1, from coordinate 8,809,999 downwards.
TGAGTCCGCGAAGAAGACCCGGGCGGTGAAGTCCTCCTCCAAGGCCGCGAAGACGAAGGCCACCAAGGGCAAGACGACCCGGGCCTCGTCGAAGGCCAAGGCCGGAAAGAAGGCCACCCGCCGGAAGAAGGCCGCGCCCGCGGTGGACTCGAAGCAGGTCGGCGCTCCGGCGGTCCAGCCCGCGCGGCCCACGATGCAGGTGGAGCCCGCCAGGCCCCTGGCTCCCACGGAGGACGCGCCCACGGTCCAGAAGTCCGATGAGGCGCCGGCGGAAGGAGGCGACTCGCTGGACTTCGACCTGCTGGAGCCCGCCGAGGCCGCGACCGCCGCGCAGGTGGACCCGGACCTGGAGAAGCGCATCGGCCGGCGCCGAACCATGCTCAAGCTGCACCAGGGCCTGGGCTTCGCCATGGCCGCGGGCCTGGTGGGCACCACGGTGGTGGGCCAGCTCCAGTTCAACGACTCGTTCCGCGGCGGCGGTGATGACCGCAACCTGCTGGGCCTCCACCGGGGGCTCGCCATCGGCACCTCGGCGCTGTTCGCCTCCGTGGGCCTGCTGGGGTTGCTGGCGCCGGAACCCTTCGAGAAGGAGTTCCAGTGGGACACCATCACCGTCCACAAGATGTTCATGGCGCTCGCCACCGTCGGCATGGTGGCGCAAATCGTCCTGGGCATCATGGCCACGGACCGCTTCGGCCGCCTGTCCGAAACGGACCTGGCCACCGCGCACCAGATCTCCGGCTACGTGACGCTGGGCGCCGTGTCCGCCGGCGTGTTCACCCTGTTCTTCTGAAGCGCAACGCCTTTCGCAGTGGTTTCCCTGGAGGTTGACGTGATTGCTCGACGAATCGCCCTGATCGCCACCCTGGTGCTCGCGCTGCCCGCAGTCGCGCAGTCGCAGGCCCGCACGTATAACGTCAAGAAGGACGCCAGCTCGCTCACCTACAAGCTGAAGCACAAGCTGCACGAGGTCGTGGGCAAGGCGCCGCCCAGCGACGGCAAGGCCCGCCTGCTGCCGGATGGCACCCTCCAGGTGGCGGTGCGCGCCAACGTGAAGGACTTCGACTCCGGCAACGCCAACCGCGACGCGCACATGATGGAGACCACGGACGCGGCGAAGTTCCCCATCATCGACTTCAAGGGCGTGGCCACGGGCGTGAAGACGCCCAAGAGCTTCCCGGCGAAGGTGCCGGTGAAGGTGAAGGGCCAGCTCACCTTCCACGGTGTGAAGAAGACCGTGGAGATTCCGATGACGGTGGAGTTCAAGTCGGAGAAGGAGGCGGTGGCCGAGGGCACCTTCGACATCAGCCTGGACGCCTACAACGTCGAGCGCCCCTCGCTGATGATGGTGAAGGTGGATGACCTCCTGGTGCTGGAGCCCAAGCTGGTGTTCGAGGTGGAGGGGACGTGAGTTCGACGCGACGAGGATTCCTCAAGGGCATTCTGGGAACAGGCGCGGCGAGCGCGGCGGCCACGACGCTGCCGGGCTGCGCGCCGGACATCAACCCCGCTCCGGTGACGGACGTCACCGCCAGCGACGCGGGAACGGTGGACATCCTGGTGTCGCGCTATCCGGATTTGGAGCCCGTGGGCGGCGCGCTGACGGTGCGCGTCCCGGGTGAGCAGGTGCCGCTGCTGGTGGTGCACTCCAAGGATGACGGCGCGCCGGACGACTTCTCCGTGCTGTCGTCCCTCTGCACGCACGTCGGCTGCCCGCTGGGCTTCGACGGCAAGGACGTCATCTGCCCCTGCCACCTGTCGCGCTTCAGCGCCACGGATGGCTCGGTGCTCCAGCGGCCGGCCACCGTGCCGCTGCAGACCTTCGCGGCCGAGTACAACCCGAACACCGGTGTGGTGCGCATCAACCTGCGCGCGGGCCAGAGCGACTTCCCGCCCGCGGTGGACGGGCAGGTGGTACTGCCGTTCAGCGATTTCCCCCAGCTTCGCGGCCTGGGCGGCTCGGTGACGGGCGTGCCGTCCGGCTACGGCAAGCGCATCTTCGTGTTCCGCTTGCAGGACGGCTCGCTGTCGGCGGTGGACTCGGTGTGCACCCACGCCTTCTGTGAGGTGAACTACCGCGAGCAGGAGGCGGACCTGTTCTGCGCCTGCCACGCGTCCATCTTCACGAAGGACGGCGCGGTGACGCAGGGCCCGGCCACCATCCCCCTCAAGAAGTTCACCGTGTCCGAGACGGGCGACTCCGTGGTCCTCACCGGGGTGGCGTAGCCCGGCACGCCCGGAGCGGGTGGGCCCGCCGCAGGGCCCGCCCGTCCCGGAAGGCAGCGGCAGCGCCTCTCTTCAGCCGAGCCGGCTCCAGAAGGAGCGCTTCGAGGAGATGCGCTCCAGGGCCTGCTGCAGCGCCTCGTCGTGGTCGGCGCGCAGCGCGATGTCGCCCAGCGAGATGATGCCGACGATGCAGTCGTCGCGCTCCACCACGGGGATGCGGCGGAGCTGGCGGCGCCCCATCAACCCGATGACGTCATGGAGCGTGTCGTCCTGCGTGACGGCCTCCACGTCGTCCGTCATCACGTCGGACACGCGGAGCTGGTCGGGCGAGCGGCCCCCGGTGAAGGCGCGGACCACCAGGTCGCGGTCGGTGACGATGCCCACCAGCCGGCCCCGCTCGTCGACGATGGGGACGGCGCCGCAGGACTCGTCCTTCATGATTTGCGCCACCTCCCGCAGGGGGCTCTCCGGGCGCGCCGTGCGCACGTTGCGCGTCATCACCTCGCGGGCGGTGAGCGGCTCGTGCTGCCAGCGTCCGCGGCGGCCGCGGTCCTCCGCGCGCGTGTCCCGGCGGTACGGCGTGCTCGCCTCGTCGCGGCCCGGGCCGGCGCTCCGGTGGGCGTGGAGGGACGCGGCGTCGGACGGGCTCCGCTCCATCCGGTAGCGCGGGCGCGCGTCGCCATGGCGCTCCTCCCCGTGCGAGGCGCGGGCGCGCGCGTCGCGGGACTCCGCTTGAGGCGCCACGGTGCGCGGCGGCTCGTCGCCGCCGTAGCCGGAGCGGTCCCAGGGGCGGTAGTCGGCGCGTTGGCGGGACAGCTCGACGTCCTGTTCACCGGTGTCGTGCCGGGGCCCCCACCCGGTGGCGTAGTGGCTGTCCCGGTCATCCAGGCCGTAGGGGCCGCTGCCCTCCGGAGGCGCGCCGTACCCGTCCTGCCGAGGTCCGTCGTCCACCTGGGTGCGCGGCTGGGCCATGCGCATGGTGGCCGCGCGGTGGTAGCGGCCCTGCCGGGTGGAGGCTGCCTCGTCGCGGGCGGGGTTCCAGCCCGTGAGGTCGGACTCGGCGCGCTCGCGCGAGCCGGGTGGCGCCACGTCCGCCTCGCGGTGGGCGGTGGGCTCGGAGGGGAGCGTGCGCCGCGCGCCGTGGGTTTCGTCCCTGCCGTTGTCCGTGCTTCTGTGGGCCATGACTGTCCTCGGGCGAAGTCGGGTTCAAACTGCAACGCTGGTGTCGAGGCCGCGCGCCACCAAGGTGCGGGCGTCCAGGCGAGCGGGTGGCCGCCCCGTCCCGGCGCCCGTCAGCCCGCGGCCAGCGCGTCTCCCAGGCGCACCAGGCCGCTGAACTCCTCCAGCTCCGCGCCCGCGTCCGGCACGGCCACCGCGAGCGTCCCGGTGGGGAGGTGCTGGGCGAGGCGGTGGAGCAGGGCGCGGTGGGCGTTGGCGCGCTCCTGCTCCAGGGCGGCCAGGCGGGACAGGGCCGCCACGGCGTGCTCCGCGTGGCGGTCTCCCCCCGTGTGCTCCAGCAGGGCCTCCGGGGCCGCGAGCACGTCGTCATGGGCCCAGCTCCGGTTCAGCACGTAGCCGGCGAAGGGCAGGCCGCGCCGGGCCAGCGTCTCGCGAAACCAGGTGGCCTCGCGCAGGGAGGCGGGCTCGGGAGAGGTCACCAGCAGGAAGGCCGCGTCGGGTGAGGCCAGCCGGTGACGCAGCCGCTCCGTGTGCAGCCGCATGCCGGAGAAGAGGCCACCGAAGGCGCCGATGAAGCCGCGCATCTCCTGGGTGAAGCGGGCGCCGAAGATGCCCGCGAGGACGCGGTCCACCACCACCTGCGCGCCCTGCCACAGCCGCCCGCCGCGCGTGCGCCGCTCCGGGGTGAACAGCGACACGATGCGCTCATCCAGGAAGCGCGCCAGCCGGCCGGGCGCGTCCAGGAAGTCCAGCGCGTGCCGGCTGGGGGGCGTGTCCAGCAGGATGAGCTCGTAGCGGCCCTCCGCGAGGAAGTCGTCCAGGGCCTCCGCGGCGGCGTACTCCTGCACGCCCGCCACCAGCTCGGAGAGGAAGCGGTAGAGGCGGTGCTCGACGATGGCGCGCGCCGCGTCGGGCGAGGGCGCGAGCCGGTGCACCATCCGCTCGAAGATGGCGCGTGGGTCCAGCATCCACACGTCGAGCTGGCCGGGGCCCTGGGGGCCGTCTGCGAAGAGGCGCTCGGGGGGAATGGCGGTGGGCTCGGGGCCACTCTCCTGGAGGCCCATGGTCTCCGCGAGCCTGCGCGCCGGGTCGATGGTGAGCACCAGCACCCGGCGCCCCGCGCGCGCGGCGGCCACGCCCAGGGCCGCCGCCGTCGTCGTCTTGCCCACGCCGCCCGCGCCACACAGGACGATGATTCGCTTGTCGTCGAGCAGCCGCCGCAGGTCGCCCGCGCTCACGGCAGCGCCTCTCGCGGCAGTGCCTCCTCGGCGCGCGGCGCGAAGCCCGCCGCGAGCGCATCCACCAGCGCGGGGCCCGTGACAGGCAGCTCCGGCAGGGTGAGCAGCGGCGCGCGCAGCGCCCGCGACAGCCGCGCGGAGGCGGCCCGGGCCCGCTCGATTCGCGCCAGCGCGTGGCTCCCTTGATGCGGCCCATGCGCGGCGAGCAGCCGGCGCAGCGCGGCGCGTGACTCCGGCGTGAAGGGGTCCTCCGGCATCCGGTTGAGCACGGCCACCGACAAGGGCAGCTCCAGCCGGCGCAGCTCGGCGGCCACGGTGAGCGCCTCGCTGACGGGAAGCGGCTCGGGCAGGCTGGTGAGCACCACCGCCGTGCGCGCCGGGTCCTGAAGGAAGTCGAGCCCCTCGCGGACATCCCGCCCAATGGGCCCGCCGGGCATCAGCGACAGCACCCGCTGGGGCAGGGCGGCCAACGCCAGCGCGTGGCCCGTGGCGGGCAGGTCCACGACGGCCAGCGGGTGGACGAAGCGCCCATCCGGCCGGGTGAGCCGGAGCAGGGCCAGCATCTGGTACATCAGCCCCATCTCCCGCAGCGCCGGCCCGGCCTCCAGGAAGCGGCGCAGGGCGCGGGTGCGCAGCGCCGCGTCGGCCAGCCACCTCGCGGGCAGGGCGCGCTCCAGGAAGCGCCGGTGTCCCTCCGCCGCGGACAGCCGCACGAAGTGGAGCCCGGGGCGCACCCGCGTCACCCGGGGCCCCGCCTCACGCGCGCCCACCCGCCTCGCCAGCGGCGAGGGCCCCTCCTCCTCCGGCGCCAGCTCCGCCAGCAGCACGGTGCGGCCCGAGCGCGCCGCCGCCACGGCCAGCGCCGCCGCCAGCGTCGTCTTCCCCACGCCTCCCTTGCCCGACACGAGCAGGGCACGCCTCTCCCAGAGGGCTTCGAGCACCGGCCACCGTCCTGTCACAGCGCCACCGCCGCGCGCTGTCCCCCACACGGTGCGGAAGGTGACACGTCGGGACAACCGAGGCCCCGGTGCGGCGGCTCCGGGCACGCGGCCGCTCGCGTGCCCGGGTGGCGCCCGGGCCTACAGCGCCTCGATGACCTTCTGGATGCGCGCGAAGGCCCACTCCAGCTCGGCCTGGGTGACGACCAGCGGCGGCGTGAGCCGGATGACGGAGTCATGCGTCTCCTTGCAGAGCACGCCCTCCTTCATCAACGCCTCGCAGGCGGGCCGCGCGGAGATGTCCAACGCCACGCCCACCATCAACCCCCGGCCGCGCACCTCCACGATGTGGCGGTTCTTCAGCGTCTTCAGCATGGCCAGGAACGTCTCGCCCAACTCAGCGGAGCGCTCCACCAGCCGCTCCTCGCGCAGCACGTCCAGGGCGGTGCGCGCCACGGCGCAGCCCAGCGGATTGCCGCCATAGGTGCTGCCGTGCTCGCCCGGCTGGAGCACGCCCATGACCTCGTCATCCGCCATGACGGCGGACACGGGATAGAAGCCGCCCGACAGCGCCTTGCCCACCACGATGACGTCCGGCCGCACGTCCTCGTGCTGGAACGCGAACATCTTCCCGGTGCGCCCCAGGCCCGTCTGGATTTCATCCACCATGAAGAGCACCCGGCGCTGCTCGCACAGCTCGGCCACCTGCTTCAGGTAGCCGTCCCGCGGAATCAACACGCCGGCCTCCGCCTGGATGGGCTCCATCAGGATGGCGCAGGTGTTGGGCGTCATCGCGCGCCGCAGCGCCTCCACGTCGTCGTAGGGCACCACGGTGAAGCCGGGCGTGAAGGGGCCGAAGCCGTGCCGGTACTTCGGCTCGGTGGAGAAGCTGATGAGGCTGATGGTGCGCCCGTGGAAGTTGTTCGCGAAGACGATGACCTCCGCCTGGTCCTCCGGGATGCCCTTGACGGTGTGGCCCCACTTGCGCGCCAGCTTGATGGCCGTCTCACACGCCTCCGCGCCCGAGTTCATCGGCAGCGCGCGGCTCAGCCCGGACAGCTCCCGCAGGGCCTTGTAGAGGTGGGGGAGCTGGTCGTTGCGGAAGGCCCGTGACGTCAGCGTCACCTTCGCGGCCTGCTCGCGCAGCGTCCGCAGGATGCGCGGGTGGCAGTGCCCCTGGTTCACCGCCGAGTACGCGCTCAGGCAGTCCAGGTACTTGCGGCCCTCCACGTCATGGACCCAGCAGCCCTCGCCCCGTTCGATGACCAGGTCCAGCGGATGGTAGTTGTGCGCCCCATACCGCTCCTCCAGGTCGATGAAGTCGCGCGTGGAGAGGGCGGGGGCGGCGTGCTCGGTGCTCATGAAGTCTCCCTGGGGTGTCGGGTGGCGCGAAGCGGGGCATCGATTTCGATGATGTCCCGCCGCGTGTCCACCCTCCGCGCGTCCCAGACGGCGCTTTCGTTGAGCACCGCACCGCACCCACGCCGCGTGGCTCGCCGCGTCAGTGCACGGACCAGCGCTCCGCAATCTCCTCGCAGGCGAGCACCACGTCGCTCAACCGGCGGATGTGCGCCCGGGGCGCCGTGAAGATGGTGCCGGCGAAGACGTCCACCACCTGGATGAGGCGGTGGTCACACGGGCCCAGCGGGCACAGGTGCTGCTCGGTGAAGCGCTGGAGCAGCGTGCCGATGTACTGCCCGGACCGCTCGTCCAGCGGCTGGTGCTTGGAGAAATACAACTTCATCAGGCCCACGCGCGCGTTGCCATGTCTGTCCATGCGCTGGAGCACGACCTCCGGCCGCACGCTGATGGTGACGCCCGCCACCTCCAGCACCGGCGGCTCGGCGCCCACCGCGCTGATGAGCGTCTCCTCCAAGTCCAGCCAGGGCACCAGGTCAGCGAAGCGCTCCAGCGCCTCCGCGCAGAGCTGCAGCCGCTGCGCCTCGAACTCCGTCTGCGGCACGCTGCACGCGAAGCGGCGCTGGTGCTCGCGGAGGATGGACATGTCCAGGCCGCGGCAGAGGAAGTCCGTGATGGCATACGACGCCTCCGGGTAGCGCAGATACTGCTGCTCCGGCGGGTGCTTCTGGTCGTGGATGATGCGCTTGCGGCGCGCGGGCGTGGCGACGAGGTACTCGCCCAACTTGTTCACGGACACACGCGGCAGTTCACGGATTTCCGCCATGGAATCGCTCCCCCTGGGTGCTGGCGAATGAGCACACGGTACAGAGGGGGGCTGACACGCATTGGCGGGCGTGCGTGCTTGAAATCAGGGAGGTGACGGGCGGCGTAGGTCAGGACTGTGCGGCGTGACGCGCCAGGGCGGATGGCGCGGCCGGGACGGGCCGGGAGGGGTGGCCGCTCTGGAAGGCAGGGCCCTCCGAGCGGCCCCTCGAACCGGCTCTACTCCCTGCGAGGTTCACCGTCGGGATAGGCGCTCCAGTAGGTATCGGGCAGCGGGTTGGTGCCAGCGTCGCTGCGCGGACCATCCCCATCCCCAATCTCATCCAGGATGGCGCCCGGCGTGCGTTCCGTCGGGTCGATGGTGTGCATGCGTTGCGTATGCTCAGTCGACTCAGCGGTGTCCGCCATGGTGCGCTCCTGTTCGTTCTCGTCTGGCGCCAGAGAGGGGGGCTGCGTTTCATCCGTACGGCCGTAGTAATCCTCGGGTGGCTGGATGCCCGGCTGTCGCTGCTTGTCGCGCTGAGCCATGATGAATTCCCTCCGCACACTACGTTCGTGACGACGCGGGCCGGCTGCAACGGGGCCAGCGGGCATGCAAGCCTGGAGGGCAGGCGGGCGGGCCTCCTGGGGCTCGCGGGACCTGGCGCGGGCGCCTCGCGCCACGGGATGGACGCGCCCGCCCAGGTGCGCCAAGACTCGCGCGATGGCCGAGCAATCCCAACAGACGCAGTCCTCCATGGCCGGGCTGCTGCTCCACCTGGAGTGTCAGTCCTGTGGCGCGCGGCTGGTGCTGGAGCCCGCGCTGCGCACCACGCGCTGCCCCTACTGCGCCGCGCCCGCGGTGGTGGAGCGGCCGCCGGTGCCCGGCGTCCCCGAGCCCGTCTTCGCGCTGGGCTTCGCGCTCACGCACACGGCCGCCCAGGAGCACGTGGCGCGGTGGTTGCGCTCGCGCAGCCGCTTCACGCGCTCGGGCATCCGCTCCGCGGCGCCGGGCGAGGTGCGGGGCGTGTACGTGCCCGCGTACCTCTACAGCGTGCTGGCGCAGGCGCGCTACCGGGCCTCCATTGGTGAGAACTACCAGGAGACGGAGACGTACGCGGTGACGGACGAGGACGGGAAGACGCACCTCCGCACGCGCACCGTGACGCGCGTGGAGTGGCGCCCGCTGGAAGGCGAGCTGGCCAGCTACGTGGCGGACGTGCTCGTCACCGCTTCCAAGGGCCTGGAGAACGCGGAGCTGGAGGCGCTGGAGCCCTTCGACCTGCGGGGCCTCGCCCGCTACACCCCGGCGCTCATCTCCGGCTGGGTGGCGGAGGAGCCCTCGCTCACGCTGGCGCGGTGTCAGGCGCAGGCCCGGAGCGAAGCGGTGGACCGCGTGCGCGGGCTGCTGTCGCGCTTCATGCCGGGGGACTCTCACAAGGACCTGGTGCACCAGTCCCGGCTGGACTGGGAGGCGCTGGACGTGTGCCTGCTGCCCGTCTGGGTGCTGGCGGTGAAGTACGCGGAGGACGCGCCGCCGCTGCGGGTGCTCGTCAATGGGCAGACGGGGGCCGTCCACGGCAAGGCGCCCATCTCCCCGTGGAAGGTGCTGGCCGCCGTGGTGACGCTGCTGGCGGTGCTGGCCATGGGTGGGTGGTTCATGGGAGGCGGGCGATGAGCGCCGAGGCGGTGAGGGTGGCGCCCTGCCGGCGCTGTGACTGCGCGCTGGAGGCGGAGGACCTGCGCTGCCCCATCTGCGGGTTGACGGCGCCGCCTCCGCCTCGCGCCGCCGTGGAGCGCGCGCGGGCCCGCGTGGTGCGCTGTGACAGTTGTGGCGCGGCGGTGGAGTACTCCGTGGAGGCGAAGGCGCCCCGGTGTGACTACTGCGGCTCCGTCACGCATGTGGAGACGACCGCGGACCCGGTGGAGCAGGCGCAGCACTGGCTGCCCTTCACCGTGGGCACCGAGGCCGCGCGTGGCGCGCTGATGGCCTTCCTGGGACGGGGGGGCTTCTTCCGGCCGTCCGGGCTGGCGCAGGAGGCCTCGCTCGCGTCGTTGCGGCCGGTGTGGTGGCCGGCGTGGATGTTCGATGCGGGCGTGGACGTGAGCTGGACCGCGGATTCGAACGCGGGCTCGACGCAGCGGGCGGAGTGGGCGCCACACGCGGGCCGGACGCGCTTCGACTTCGAGGGCATCCCGGTGCCGGCCTCGCGCGGGTTGACGGTGAAGGAGTGTGAAGCGCTGGCGCCCCACTACCAGCAAGGCTCCGCTCAGGACACGCCGCGAGGGTCCGAAGGCGCGCACGTCGAGCGCTTCGAGGCCACGCGCTCGGGCGCCCGGCGCAGCATCCTGCAGGCCGTGGAGCGCCTGGCTCGCGAGCGGCTTCAGCAGGGTGTCATTCCGGGCTACCGCTTCCGGAACATCCACGTCGCCGTCGCGCTCTCCAGCCTGCGCACCCGGCGGCTGGCCCTGCCCGTGTATGTGCTGGCCTACCGGTACAGGGACAAGCCGTACCGGGTGCTGGTGCACGGGCAGGACACGAACGTGGTGCTGGGCGAGGCGCCCATCTCCGCGTGGCGCGTGGCCGCGGTCATCCTGGCCGCGCTGCTGGTGCTGGTGGGGCTGTTGTACGGCGCCGGCATGCTGTGAGGGGACGGCGGCCGCGCGTGCCGTGGCGCCGCGAGCGGAGTCGCGGCGCGGCGAGCGGAGTCGTGGCGCGGCGAGCGGAGTCGTGGCGCGGCGAGCGGAGTCATGGCGCGGCGAGCGGAGTCGTGGCGCGGCGAGCGGAGTCATGGCGCCGCGAGCGGAGTCGCGGCGCGGCGAGCGGAGTCATGGCGCGGCGAGCGGAGTCGTGGCGCGGCGAGCGGAGTCGCGGCGCGGCGAGCGGAGTCGTGGCGCGGCGAGCGGAGTCATGGCGCGGCGAGCGTGCCGTGGCTCCGCAACCGTCACGGTGTTCAGGGCTTCTCTGGTGCCGTGCCGGAGGACTCTGGCGATGCAGGAGTCGAGGGCGACGCGTCGTCGGAAGGCGCAGTCTCCGCTGCGGGCTGTGCGTCGGGGCGCGCCTCGGCTACCACCGGCGTGGCACGCGCCTCGGAGGCGTCCGGAAGCGCTCCGGTTTCCGAAGGCGGACCGGCGGGGTGGCGCTCATGCCCAGGATCCGCTGCCGTGGCGGCGGGCTCCGTCTCCGCTGTCGTGGCGGCGGGCTCCGTCTCCGCGGCCGTGGCGGCGGGCCGAGTGGCGAGCCCCGCTTCCGCGGCCGTGGCGGCGGGCCGAGTGGCGGGCCCAGAATCCGCGGCCGTGGCGACGGCCCGCGCGTCCGCCGCCGGTTCCCCCGCCTCAACCGCCGTGGCGGCGGGCCGCGCGTCCGCCGCCGGCTCCAGCGTCTGGGTGATGCGCGCCTCCAGCGTCAGCTCGGCCACCTGGGACAGCCGGACCGCGGACCCCGCGGCCTCTCCCAGCGGCGTCTCGGACGAGGGCTCTCCGGCCAGCGCCGCCTCCTCCACGGTCAGCCCCTCCGGGTGCAGCCCTCCCTCCAGCAGCTCCGCCTGGTTCCGCCGCACCGTCGCCTCCACGGCGGCCTGCTCCACCTCCCGGGCAATCGCCCGCCGTCCCTCGTGGAACTCCTGCGTCCCCAGCCACGCGCGCAGCGCCTCCGCCATCTCCGCGCCCGTCTGGAACCGCTCCGACGGCTGCTGCCGCAGCGCCCGCTGCACGATGACCCGCAGGGGCTCCGGCACGCCCGCGGCCAGCCGCTCCACCTGCTCCGGTCCGACCTGGGCCATCCGCGCCGCCACCTCCTTCACGGGCATCCACGTGGGCCCCTGGGCCTGAAGGTCCAGCGGGTCCGGCTCCAGCACCGGCGCCACGTCATCCACCATCAGCGGGTGCCGGCCCGTGAGCAGCTCCAGCAGCACCAGCCCCAGCGAGAACAGGTCCGACCGGGCGTCCACCTGCCGCCGCCGCAGCGCCTCTGGCGACGCATACGCGATGTCGCCCTTCACCAATTCGCGGCTCGTCACCTCGCGCCCGGGGAGCGACGACGCCGCCACCGTGAAGTGGGTCAGCTTCACCTCGCCATGGACGCCCACGCGGATGTTCCGGGGGCTCACGTCCCGGTGGACGATGTTCAGCGGCCGGCTCCACTCGTCCGTGAGGGCGTGCGCGTGGTTCAGCGCCTCCGCCACCTCCGCCGTCACGTGCGCCGCGAACTCCGCGGACAGGGGCCGCCGCCGCATGGCCGCCAGGTTCAACACCGTGTCCAGCGACCGCCCCTCCACGTACTCCATCACCACGTGCGGCGCGCCCCGGTACAGCTTCAGCAGCAGCACCTTGGCGATGGCGGGGTGGTTGAGCCGGAACGTCAGGTCCACCTCCTCCACCAGCCGCCGGCGCTCCACGAAGGTGGCCGGGTTGCGCAGCCGCTTCACCACCACCGGGCCGCCCAGGCCGTTGCGGTAGCGCCGCTGCGCCAGCATCAGCAGCTCCCCGGTGGAGCGCATCTCCAGCTTGCGGACGAACTCGAACACCGTGCCGGCCACGGTGAACAGCACGCGCGGCCTGCGCGGGCCTCCAGGAAGCTCCTCCGTCGTCGTGTCGGGCGTCATCATGGGCTCTTGGACCTCTGAGGTTGGATGCAAGGAAAGGGGTTGTCCGGCCTGGGGCGCTCAGCGCCACGCGCGCAGCGCGGCCCAGCGCCGCTTCAGCGCGCCCAGCCACCGCCGCCACCCGGGGCGCGCGTGGGCCTCCAGCGGGGCCCACGGTGAGGCGGGCTCCGTGGGCGGCGCCAGGGTCGCGGGCGGGCGGGCCCGCTCTGGAGCGCGCATCCAGCGGCGCAGCTCCCGCGCCTCCTCGTCCCCGTCGAAGAACTCCAGGGCCTCCTCGGTGACGGCGTCCTCGGGCGCCCGGGGCGGGAACAACGGCGCGTCCCAGGACGCGTCCGCGCCGTCCAAGGCCGCGCCCAGCGCGTGGAACAGCGCCGCGCCGGAAGGCGGCCGGCCGGCGGCGGAGGGCGACAGCAGGCGCTCCACGATGCCGTCCAGCGCCACCGGCACGCGCGGGTTGTGGACGGACGGCGGGAGGAAGCCCCCGGCCTCGATGCAGGCCAGCAGGCCGGCGGGCGGCAGGGACGCCGGATAGGGGAAGCTCCCGGTGAGCACCTCGTAGAGCACCAGCCCCAGCGAATACAGGTCATCCGTGGGCGCGAACGCATAGCGCGCACCCGACGGGCGCGGCTGGGCCCAGAAGCGCAGCGCCTCCGGGCTGCGGTAGCTGGGCGTGCCCGGGGGCAGGGTGTCCTCGGTCAGCACGGGGGAGCACGCGTGGTCCCCCGAGCCGAAGTCCACCAGCACCGGCTGCCCGTCCGACGCGCGGATGATGATGTTGTTGCCCTTGATGTCGCGGTGGAGCACGCCCGCGCGGTGGATGGCGTCCAGCGTGAGCGCGAGCTGCTGGAACACCTGCACCGCGCGCCGCGGCGTGGGCGCCTCGGACAGGGCCCACTCGGACAGGGTGGGGCCCTCCACGTAGCCCATGATGAGGACCAGGTAGCCATTGCGCGCGTCCGGCCACCGCCGGTAGCCCAGCAGCTCCACGACGTTGGGGTGCTCCAGGCGCATCAGGACGTGGACCTCCTTCCACGTCCGGGCGTCCGCGCCGGGCGCGGCCTCCTCCGAGGGGCCCTGGAGCGCGAACTTCAGCGCCACCTGCCGGTGCGTCTCCGACTCGGCCAGGAAGATGGCGCCGAAGCCGCCGGTGGCCAGCCGCCGGATGATGCGGAAGGCACCCACCTCCTCTGACTCCTGGAGCATCAGCGGGTGCAAATCCTCTCCGGGCATCACGGGTGGGCTCCCATCGGACCCTGGAGGTCCAAATCAGACGAGGTTCCAGCGGCTGTCATTGTGGGGGGCGTCATGATTCAACCTTGGAGGTCCATAGCATGACGTTTGCCCTTTGAGGTAGTGTCCTGACTTGGTGGGTAGGTTTCGGGGTGGGGGATGCGCCAGGGCGGCGGACGGAAACTTGCAGGACCCGGCGAGCGTGCAACCCTCGGCCGTCATGCGTGAGCCCGTCGACCACAAGCTGGCAGCCCTGTTGGGAGGTGCCGCGCGTGACGCCCGCCTGCGGCTGGGGCTCACCCAGGGCGACGTCGCCGAGCGCATGGGCATGGCCATGGAGGTCTACAGCCGCCTGGAGCGCGGGAAGATGCTGCCCCGGACCCAGACGCTGCGCCGCCTGTGTGACGTGCTCCAGGTCTCCGCGGACACGCTGCTGGGCGTGGGCCGCTCCGACAGCGCGCCCGCCGCGCCCCGGAAGAAGGTGAAGGAAGACCCGGTGGAGCTGCGCCGCATGACGCGCAAGCTGCGGGAGCTGGAGCCCGGTCAGCTCCGCGCGGTGTCCCGGGTGGTGAACGCCGTCGTCACGGTGCTGCCCCGCCCGGCCGCCGCCGCCCCTCCGCCCGCCGCCGCGAAGCCCGCCGCCCGCGCGCCGCGCAAGCGCCGGGCAACGGGCTAGCGCGCCTCAGCCGGCGGCGTGGACCGTCGGGGCAGCCAGGCGATGAACGTCGTGCCCTCGCCCTCGCGGGACGTCACCTCGATGGTCCCCCCGTGGGACTCGACGATGTGCTTCACGATGAAGAGCCCCAGGCCGATGCTCCGCCCCGCGTTGGCGCCGTCGGTCCGCGCCCGCTGGAGCGGCCGGAAGAGCCGCTTCCGGGCCTCGGCGGGGATGGGCGGGCCCTCGTTGTGGACGCACAGCAGGACCCGGGCGTCCTCGCCGTGGACGCGCACCGTCACGCGGGAGTCCGGGGGGCTGTACTGGAGCGCGTTGCCCACCAGGTTGCCCAGCATCTGCGCGATGCGGTCCGGGTCCCACTCCCCCTGGGCGTCTCCATCCGACTCCACGCGGAACTCCCGCTCGGGGTGGCTGATGCGCAGCTCTTCAAGCACCTGCTGCGCCAGGTCGTGCAGGTCCACGGGCCGCCGGTGGACGGGCAGCCCGCCGCCCATGCGCACCTGGGTGAAGTCCAGCAGGTCCCGGGTCATCCGCACCGCGCGCTCCGCCGAGGCCTGGATGCGCAGCACCGAGCGCAGGCTCCGCTCGCTCAGCTCCTCCCGCCGCGCCAGCACGGACGCGCCGAGCTGAATCGCGCTGAGCGGGTTGCGAAGGTCGTGGCTGACGATGCCAATGAGCTGCTGCTCGAACTCCGCGCGCCGGCGCGCCTCGGCCTCCTGGCGCTTCTGCTCGGACAGCTCCCGCCCGGCGGCCACCATGCCCACCGGCTGGCCTGTCCGCGTGTCGGTGAGGGTGGCGACGTTGTAGAGGACGGGGATGTGCACGCCCGTGTGGAGGTTGCGCAACTGGAGCTCGCCCTCCCAGCGCCCCTGGGCCGCCACCGTGGGGAGCACCGTGTCCCGGATGAAGGCCTGGTCCTCCGCGGGGAAGTAGTCCAGGAAGACGGTGCGGCGCGCGGCCTCCAGCCCCGGGACTCCCAGCATCCGCTGCGCGGCCTCGTTGAGGTAGGTGACGCGGCCCTCCGGGTCCGCGATGCCAATCGCCTCCGCGCTCTGCTCCACCACGACGGCCAGCGCCTGCCGCGCCTGCTCGACCTGGCGCTGCTCCTCGCGCGCCCGGGCCAGGGCCAGGTTGCCCTCCACGCGCGCCAGCAGCTCCCGCGCGGAGAAGGGCTTCACCAGGTAGTCGTTGGCGCCGGCCTCCAGCCCCTCGATGGTGGCCTCCTCGCCCGCGCGGGCGGACAGGAGGATGAGGGGGATGTCCGACGTGAGGGGGGACGCCCGCAGCGCGCGCAGCAGCCCGAAGCCGTCCAGCCCCGGCATCATCACGTCACTGAGCACCAGGTCCGGGCGGCGGGCCCGCACCGCCTCCAGCGCGGCGTGGCCGTTGGCGGCCGTCTCCACCGTGTAGCGCCCGCTCAGCAGGCGCTGGACGTAGTCCCGCATGTCCGCGTTGTCCTCCACCAGGAGCACCGTGGCGCTCGCGGCGGAGGGCGGGACGTCGCCGTGGAGGACCTGCGTGTCCCCGGCCCCCAGCCAGGACTCCGCCTCGCTGACGAAGGCCGGCAGGCTCGTGGCGTGCTGGGTCGCGCCGGGCGCCAGGTGCTCGGCGGGCAGGTGCGCGTGGCCGCGCGGCAGCCGGACCGTGAAGGTGCTGCCCTGGCCCTCGACGCTGCGGGCGGAGAGGCTCCCCCCGTGCAGCTTCACCAGCTCCTGCACCAGGGCCAGGCCAATGCCGCTGCCCTCGTAGCTGCGGCCCCGGGCGCCCTGCACGCGGTGGAAGCGCTCGAAGATGCGAGGCAGCTCCGCTTCGGGGATGCCGGTGCCGGTGTCCGTCACCGCCACCTCCACCCCGTCGTCGTGCGCCGCGCAGGCGACGCGAATCTCCCCGGTGAAGGTGAACTTGAAGGCGTTGGAGAGCAGGTTGAGGATGACCTTCTCCCACAGCTCCCGGTCCACCCAGGTGGGCTCCGGCATCGGCTGGCACGACACGACGAGCTTCAGCCCGGCGCGCTCCACCGTGGAGCGGAAGGCGCTGGCCAGGTCGGCGGTGAGCGCGCCCAGGTCCGTGGGCGCGAAGGTGGCCCGCGTGCGGCCCGCTTCGATGCGGGAGAAGTCCAGCAGCGTGTTGACCAGCTTCAGGAGCCGCAGGCCGTTGCGGTGCACCGTCACCTGGCGCTGGCGCTGGCGCGGGCCCAGCGGCTCATCGGGGTCCTGGAGGCCATCCTCCACGGGCCCCAGCATCAGCGTCAGCGGCGTGCGGAACTCGTGGGACACGTTGCTGAAGAAGGCCGTCTTGGCGCGGTCCAGCTCGGCCAGCGCCTCCGCCCGGCGGCGCTCCTCCTGGCGGGCCCGCGCGGTGGCCGCGGCCGTCGTCACGCCGCTGGCCACCAGCTCCAGGAAGCGGCGGTACGAGTCATCCAGCGCCCGGCGCGGGCTGATGCCCAACACCAGGAAGCCCAGGGGCCGCGCGTGTCCGGGCCGGGGCATGGGCAGCACCAGCACCGACGAGGTCGCCTCCGGCCAGGGGCCGCTGGGCAGGGGACCCAGCGCCCCGGGAACCGGCTCCAGCCGCAGCGGCTCGCCCGTGCGCGCCACGCGGGCCAGGGGCCAGGTGTCCCCGGCGGCCTCGTCGTCCAGGGAGACCTCGGGCGGGGCCGCGCGGGAGCCCAGGGGCACGCCGCTCTGGGACACCAGGCGCGCCGCCTTCCCCGCCGCGTCGGTGAGGTACAGCAGCGCCAGGGGGACGTCGTTCGGGTTGGCGGCGAGCACGCGCGCCGCCTCGCGGCAGGTGGCCTCCGGCGTCTCCTGCCCCAGGGCCGCCGCGCCCAGCGCGGACAGCGTGCGCAGCCGCCGCTCGTTGAGCACGCGCCCGGTCGTCTCCATGAGGGCGGCGAAGATGCCGCCCACGCCGCCGGACTCGTCGCGGATGGGGCTGTGGCTGTAGGAGAAGTAGCACTCCTCCACGTAGCCGTTGCGCTCCAGCGGCATCATCAGGTCCTCCACGCGGATGGGCGCTCCGGTGGCCTGGATGCGCTCCCAGCCGGGCGCGAGGACGGTGTCCCACACCTCCGGCCAGGTGACGGCGGCCTCCTGCCCCAGCGCGGCGGGGTGCTTCGTCGCGCCGCAGATGGGCCGGTAGGCGTCGTTGTACATCTGCACGTACCGGGGCCCCCACGCCAGGTAGAGCGGGTAGTTGGACGCCAGCACGATGCCCACCGTGGTGCGCAGCGACTGGGGCCACGTCTCCACGGGGCCCAGGGCCGTCTTCGCCCAGTCCACCCTCCGCAGCAGCGCGCCACATTCGCCGCCGCCCCGCAGCACCTCCTCCACCGCGTTGGAATCCCTCATGAAGCCTGTTCTCGCAGCGCGTTCACGCCGGGCACGCGGCACGGCAGGCGCACCGTGAAGGTGGCGCCCTGGCCCAGGGTGCTCCGGACGTCGATGCTCCCGCCCATGGCCCGCACGTTCTGCCGCGTGACGTACAGCCCCAGTCCCAGCCCGCCATAGTGCCGCTCGGAGACGGCGCGCTCGAACTTCTCGAAGATGCGGTCCAGCGCCTCGGGAGGGATGCCGATGCCCTCGTCACGGATGGTGAGCCAGGCGTGCTCCGCCTCCTTGCCGGCCTGGAGGTGGATGGGACGGCCCACGCCGTACTTGAGCGCGTTGGACAGCAGGTTGGACACCGCCTGCTCCAGCCGCACCCGGTCCCACAGGCCCACCACCTCCTCGTCCAGCTCCGCCTGGAGGGGCGTCGCGGTGCGCTGCGACTCCCCGTCGAAGCGCGCCGCCACCTCGCGGACGAGCGCGCCCAGGTCCACCGGCTCCAGCTCCAGCCGGAGCTGGCCGCCGCTGATGAGCGTCACGTCGAGCAGCTCGCCCACCAGCGCGGACAGCCGCTTCACCTGCCGCTGCATGACCTCCAGGTCCGCCGGCAGCCGCTCCAGCAGCTCCGGCCCGCGCCGCTCCTGCACCGCCCGCGCCAGCGTCTGCAGCTTCAGGTTGAGCGGCGTCAGCGGCGTCTTCAATTCGTGGCTGGCCACGGCGAGGAACTCATCGCGCAACCGGATGGCCTCGTCCATGGCGGCCAGGAGCCGCTCGCGCTCCTGCTCGACCTGCTTCCGCTCGGAGATGTCGATGACCGACCCGATGTAGCCCAGGAACTCGCCGCCCGGCCCGAAGCGAGGGCTGGCCGAGTCGATGGCCCACAGGTACTCGCCGTCCCTGCGCCGCAGCCGGTAGTCGAGCCGGAAGGCGCTGCGCCGCGCGTTGGCGGCCAGGAACACCGCTCCGGACGGCTCGGCGTCGTCGGGGTGCACGGCCTGCAGCCAGCCGAAGCCCAGGCCCTCCGCCTCCGTCTGGCCGGTGAACTCGTACCAGGTCCGGCTGAGGTAGACGCAGCGGCCGGTGGCGTCCGTCACCCACAGCATCACCGGGGCGTGGTCCGCCATGTTCCGGAAGCGGGCCTCGCTCTCCTGGAGCGCCCGCTGGGACGCCTTGCTCGCGGTGACATCCCTCATGGTGATGAACACCCGGTCGCTGCGCTCCTTCGCCGGCCGGGTCAGCGTGAGCGTCACGTCGATGCGGCGGCCTCCCAGCGTCTGCAGCACCGTCTCCAGCTCCAGGCGCGTGCCGCCTTCCCAGAGCAGGAGGAGCTCGGCGGCGAAGGCCTTCGCCGTCTCCGGGGCGAAGAAGCGGGGCAGGGTGCCCAGCACCTCGCTCCGGTCGCGCGCCTCCAGCAGGCGCACGGTGGCGTCATTCACGTCCAGGACCTTCACCCACCCCGCGGCCTCCAGGACGAAGCCGGGGTGCGCCGCGAGCCAGGCGCGCAGGTCCTCCACGCCCGAGGAACGCAGCGCGTCGAGCGCCTTCGTCACGGCGGTGAAGTCCTCGACCCAGAGGGAGACGTCCGTGCCGTTGAACAGCTCCTGGTCGCTGGTGTCTCCGGCTGTCTCGGCCCCACCCAAATCTGCCTCCTCCGTACCCCGCGCTCGGGTGGATGCATTAACAGCGCGGACGCGCGGACCGCGTCACAAAGATTCTGGAGTCGCCGGGAGTCAACGAACAGGCGTGCTCCTGGCGGCTGGCGGTTGCTCGCCTTCCCGGTGGGTGCGCCGCGGACGGCCCCCCGTTCGCCCGCCTTCCGCGTCATCCCCGCCAAAGCGGTGGACGGGGCTCCGGCGGTGGGAGGGTCGCCCTCGCCCGCGGGCGCTCCCGGCACGCAGCCTCAAGGCGCCTTCCTGGAGGCAGTCCCCCTGGGCGCCAGCTCGCGGGGGGCGGTACGGGCGAGCGCGATGCGCCCTGGCGACCCAGCCGGCAACCTCCGGTTGGAAACGCGCCGCCTTCCGGTGAGGATGCGGGGGCGGGGCCACGACGAGAAGGGGATGAGGATGCGCAAGCTGGCGTCGCTGTTGTTCGTGGGCCTGTGGCTGGGCTGCGGCTCGGATGGGACGGACCCCTCGGGAGGCACCCCGGATGGTGGGCCGGGGGCGTGCATGGCGTCCGAGGCGCTCACGTGCTCGCCGCCCCCGCATCCTCAAGAGACGTACACGTATCCCGGGTGCGCCAACGAGGACGACCACTGCCCGCGCCTGAAGACGGTGCATTGCGCGCTGGAGCGCCTGCGCACGGAGCGCGATGACTGCCAGCAGGACAGTGACTGCGTGGCCGTCACCGTCAACGGCCGGTGCACGGGCTATGGGGAGTGCCCCCCGGCCATGGTGAACACCGCCGGCCGCGAGGAGTTCGCGACGCGGGCCGCCGAGGAGGTGCTGCGCTACTGCACCGAGTCCCCCAGCTGCTCCAGCATTGGCCAGTGCGCCTTCCCCTCCTTCGTGCCCCGTTGCAGGCAGGGGCACTGCGTGGCCGAGCCGGCCGACGCCGGCCCCTAAGTAGGCCGCCAGAAGTTCCGAGACAAATGCCGGCCGCATGCACAGCTTCCAGGGTATGCGACCGGCAAGGAGCCCTGCCGAGCTGGGGCTGACAGCATACGACAGGCGGAAGTTGGAGCGGGCGCTGCGGCAGTCTCGCGATGCGCGTCACTTCCGTCGCCTTCTGGCCATCAAGCTCATAGCCGAGGGCAAAGCCCCGGGCGAGGCCGCGCACCTGGCGGCCTTGAGCCGGCCGGCCGTCTACTTCTGGCTGGAGCGCTACCTGACAGAGCGCACTGCGTCAGCACTGGTGGATGCCCCGCGCTCGGGCCGCCCCAGAAAGGCCCCACGTCTGACCATCCAGCGGCTGCGCAGGGTGGTACGCACCAGCCCAGAGAAGGCGGGCTGGGCCAGCCACGGATGGACGGTGCCGCTGCTATGCACTCACCTCAAGCGTCAGGGTTTCGAGGTGTCACCTCGCACGCTGCGCCGACGGTTGCATGAGGCGGGCCTGGCGTGGAAGCGGCCTCGGTACGTGTACGCGACAGCCGCTCCGCACCCGGGGCAGAAAAAGGGGGCCTTGTTCGCCGTCTGAAGCGGCTCAAGCGCCAGTGGCCCCGCGCGGTGTTGCTCGTGATGGACAGCACCGTGCTGCGCTGGTTTCCACCGCTGCGCGCGGTGTGGGCTCCGGTAGGCGAGCAGGCGCTGGTGAAGATTACCGGCGAGAACGCCAAGCGCACGTTGTGGGGAGCCATCAATCCGCGCACCGGCAGGCGTGTGGTCATGGCGACCCGGCGCGGCAGGCAGGAGGACTTCATGGCCTTTCTGCGTGCACTGCGCGCTGCCTATCCCGGTCGCCCACTCCTGCTGGTACTCGACCATCCGCGTCCGTTTAACGCGGTGAGGAAAAGCAGAGCAGAATCAGAGAGATAGGTGCAGCCGAGCAGGCAGGGCCCGTCGAAACGGAGGGACGAGGACCATTCTCCCGGCATGAAGAATACTCCGAGAGCGAAGGTGGCTGAGGGACTCCGGGCACTGGTGTCGGCCGAGGACATTCTGGAGGCGGCGCGGCGGTTGGGTGCGTTGCAGCGCCAGCGCAAGGTGGACCTGGTGGCGCTGGTGGAGTCCACCGTGGCCGCGGTGACGCCGCTGCCCGGCACGCAGACAACGGCCTTCGCCAACTACATCGCGCTCACCGGACAGAAGCTGTCACCCAGCGCCTTCTTCGAGCGCTTCAACCACGCCTTTGGGCTGTTGATGTGTGAGGTGGCCGGCCGGGCCGTGCAGGCCGTGCGCGAGGCCATCGGCGAGGACAAGCCCTTCAATGAACTGGGAGCCTTGCTGGAAGAATTCTCAGACGTGCAGGTGGCCGACTCCACCTGCCAACTGCTGCGGCGACTGGCGGCTGACTGGGCCCCCTCCACCAGCCAGGCACGGCCAGCGTCCTTCAAATGGCACGCGCTGGTATCGCTGCGAGACGAGTTGCCGGTGGCGGACGGAGTGACGCCCCAGCGCACCCAGGACACGCGCGCATTGCCCGAAGAGGCGCTGGCGCCCGGCACGCTCACCTTCATGGACTTGGGGTACACAGACACCGGCCGCTTCCTTGATGCGATTGAGGCCGGAGCCCATTTCCTGGTGCGGCTGAAGGCCCAGCATGACCCGAAGGTGCTGCGGGTGCACGTGGGCAAGGGCGAGCGCGTGCGGGCCCGGGGCATGCGCCTGACGGATGCGCTACTGCAGGGCGTGCTGCGTGAGGAGGGCGGCGTCATCGACGTGGACGTGCAACTGGAGAAGCAGGGGCGCACGGCCTCGGCGCGGGTGGTGGCCGTGCAAGGGCCAGAGGGTGAGCGGCGCTGGTATCTGACGACGGTAGGCCGCGACGTGTTGACAGCCCTGGAGGTGGCCGAGGCCTACCGTCTGCGCTGGAGGGTGGAACTTCTCTTCAAAGCCCTCAAATCCGGTGTGGGACTGACGGCGCTGCGCGCCACGCGGCCTGGCGCGGTGCTCTCGTTGGTGTACGCCAAGGTGATTGCCCTGGCCCTCTCGCGCCTGCTGGAACTGTCGATGCAGCAGAAGGCAGGCGAGTCGGGTCAGCAGCATGCGACGGGGCGGCTCGCGCTGGTGCTGGCGTTGACCCGCTGCGCCCCACTGCTGCTGTCGCATGCGATGATGAGCCGGGGCGTAACCCTGGAGCAATTGGAGGAGCGCATCCTCCTCATCGCGGAGGTGACCGCTCGTTCACGCCAGCAGCGCCGCGAGCGTGAACGACGCAAGCGGGAGGCTTCCCTCGGGAGCGGCCGCTAAACCGGAAGCGGATGGGTACTCGACAGGGCCAGTTGTCACACCGCTCAGAAGTCTCAGCGGCTCGCCGCTCGTCTCGGTATCCACTTGGTGCTGCTGCCCAAGCAGCGCTCGGAACTCAACTGCATGGACCACCTTTGGCGTCCGCTCAAGCAGCACGTGTCGGCCAATCGGCAGTACCCGACTGTGGAGCAGCACGTCGACGCCGCCATCCAGTGGGTGCTGGGCCTCTCGCCCCAGGATGCCCTCCGCAAGGCAGGCTGCCTCGCCGAGGGCTTCTGGCTGCGCGATTTGTTAGAGAAATTCTGGCGACTTACTTAGGCGCTTCGTCCCTGGCCGGGTAATGACAGACGCATCCGCACCGTTCGTGTGGGCTCCAGGCGGGGGGAGGGGCGTCCCTTGTCATGTGGACAGGGGCTCGCATAGAAGGCCGCGCATGCTTCGCAAGCCTTTGCTTTCCCTGCTGCTCGGCGTGTCTGTCCTTTCCGCCGCGTGCTCAGACGACGAACCGACGCCGGACCCGGCCGTGCTCATCATAGACCGGGACACGGTCGACTTCGGTGAGCTGGACGTGGGCCAGTCCTCCCCCGAGCACCTCTTCACCGTGCGCAATGCGTCTCCGACGGCGGTGGAGTCCGTGTCCGTCAAGGTGGAGGGCAGCGGGTTCACCATCGCCGCGAACACCTGCGAGCACTTCCTCGACGCGGGCATGGAGTGCGAGGTGCGGGTGCGCTTCTCGCCCCGGCTGGCGGGGCTGAACGAGGCCCGTCTCATGGTGGAGGGCGCTCCCGACGGGGACAGCGCGGTCCTCAAGGGCCTGGGCATTGGCTATGTGGAGGTGCGGAGCCTGCCCGGTGACGGAGCGCGCGTGGTGGCGGAGGAGGATGGCTGGTCCTGCGACGAGCCGTGCATGGTGCCGGTCCGCAGGGCGCGGGTGACGCTCCGGGCCGAGCCGGTGGGGTTGCCGACCTGGGGTGGGGACTGCGCCGCGGTGGCGGGCGGCGGCTGCTCGCTCACCATGGATGGGAGGAAGGTCGTCTCCCTGGAGGAACTCGAGTCCTTCGTGCGGTGGGAGGTGCGGCGGGACTCCCATCCCCGGAGCGTGGCGACCACGGCCAACGGCGACATCTACGTCCTGGAGATCGGACAGTTGCAGCGGCTCAGCGGCACCGGACAGGCGACCTGGTCGGTCCCCCTGAGCGGCGGGGTGAAGCTGGCCCTGGATGGCGCGGGCACCGCCTACGTCGTGGACTACTCCGGGCGGGTGACCCGGTACGTGGGGGGGCTAGCGCAGTGGACCTCTTCAGAGTCCACCGAAACGCTCAGTTGGCACAACCTCGCCGTGAGCGCCAACGGGCACGTCTACGTGCTGTTGAACCTGGGCAATGGCGTGGACGGGCAGCAACTCAAGCTCATCGCCCTCTCGCCACAAGGGACCGAGCGCTGGAGCCTGCTCTTCGACGAGGGCCAGTTCAACCACGCCTCCGGCCTGGAGGTGAATGCCCAGGGGGAGGTCTATGTGTCCGGCAGCGCGTTCAACCGGGACGCGGCGTCCGGGGAGCCGGAGCACGTGGCGTCCTACTTCCGGAAGTACAGCGCGGAGGGCGTCCTCCAGTGGGAGACGCGGAACAACTGGTACCTCTTCGCCGTCAACGCCGAGGGCGCGACGAGCACCCTCTTGCCCCACCACAGGCCCACCGGGGGCTTCATCCAGTTGTGGATTGACGCGAACGGGAACACGCAGTGGGACGCGACCATCCCGGGCGGGCCGGGCGTGGTCACCCTGCAGACCTTCACGTCCACCAGCACGTTGCTCATCGGCGGGCACGAGCTCCTCGCGGACGGGGCGCAGAGGGGCCGGGGCTGGTTCTCGGCGATGGACGTCACGACCCGCGCTCCCGGCCCCGCGACCTTCGTCGAGGGGAGCACGGGGTCGGCGGGCGGCCCGGTTCGTCTCAGCGGCCTCGCGCTCACCCCCACGGGCCATGTCGTGGTGGTTGGCGGCTTCGGCGCCGGACTGGATGAGGGTGAGGGCTTCATCCGGCTGTACGACTCGCGCGTGCTCACGGGCGCGCCGTAGCGCCCTCACTGCGCGAAGGCCGGAGTATCGGTCTCCTCGGCCCGCCGTCAGCTCAGCCGGCGCCCCGTTCAGCGTCACCCGCGGCCAATCCCTGGCACCGGCGTGGCCGCTTCGGGGCGCCGCCGTCCTGGTAGAATCCCGCCTCGGCCATGACGACCCTTCGCGAGGTGATGCTCGTCGACGACGAAGAGGACATCCGCACCATCGGCAACCTCAGCCTCGGCCGGGTGGGCGGGTGGCAGACGGTGCTGGCGGCGTCTGGCGCGGAGGCCCTGGAGAAGGCATGACGGCGAAAATCCAGAAGCAGGAGGCCGCCCGCTACCTGGAGCTGGGCGCGCTGGGCGTCATCGGGAAGCCCTTCGACCCATGACCTTGCCCCGGGAGATTCGCGAGCGAGTGCCGGGATGAGCCAGGGGCTTCGCCTCTCTCGCCGCTCGGGCGTGTTGGCCGCGGGCGCGCTCTTGCTCCTGTGCGGCCTGTTCGCCATGGGCCGCCCCTGGGCCACCTCCGACAATGACCGCTACCGCGGCGCGCTGCGGCACCTGCGCGTGGCCAGCGGAGACCTGGAGCTGGACGTGCTGCGCGAGCGCCTGGGCCTGCGCACGCTGCACGGCGTGGACGCGGAGGACTTCGCCGCGCTGCGGGCCCGCGCGGACGCGCTCCGGCGGTTTCCCTCCTTCTTGTCGGACATGGACCGCCGCACGATGAACGCGGCGCTGGACCTGTTCGTGAGCGCGCTGGATGAGCGCGCCGCGCTGCTGGAGCGGGCCCGCGCCGCGGACGCGCGCGGCGAGAAGGCCGAGGCGGACGCGGCCCTGCAGGCCCTCTTGGAAGGCACCGCCAGCGCGCGGGCGGACCGCGTCATCAACACCTACCTGGAGCTCTACGAGCGCACGCAGGGGCGCAACGAGCGCTCGCGCATCGTCTTCTTCATCGTCTCGCTGGCGCTGGTGGCCTACGTGCTGGTGGTGATGGTGCGGCTGTCGAGCGCCACCGCCGAGCTGGCCACGCTCAACGCCGATTTGGAGCGGCGGGTGGAGGAGCGCACCCGCGCGCTGTCCGCGGCCAACGACGAGCTGCGCGCCAGCGAGGCGCGCAAGGCGGCCATCCTGGAGGCCTCCCCGGACGGCATCCTCCCGCTGGATGGCGGCGAGGGCCCGCCGCGCTTCACCGCCTTCGTGCGCGACATCACCGAGCGCAAGGAGGTGGAGCGGATGAAGAACGAGTTCATCTCCACCGTCAGCCACGAGCTGCGCACGCCGCTCACCTCCATCCGCGGCTCCCTGGGCCTGCTGGAGGGCGGCGTCATGGGCGAGCTGCCGCCGCGGGCCGTGGACCTGGTGCGCATCGCCCGCACCAACACCGAGCGCCTCATCCGCCTCATCAACGACAGCCTCGACCTGGAGAAGATGGAGGCGGGCAGGCTGGAGCTGAAGGTGGCCACCCTGGAGTGCGCGGAGCTGGTGGAGGCCACCTTCGCGGGCGTGAAGGGCGTGGCGGACGGCGCGGGCGTGGCGCTCCACGCGGAGGTGGCGGGCACGCCGCGGGTGTCGGGCGACCGGGACAGGCTGGTGCAGGTGCTCACCAACCTGGTGTCCAACGCGGTGAAGTTCTCCCCCCGGGGCGCGGAGGTGACGGTGCGCGTGGCGGAGGACGCCAGCGGCCGGGTGCGCTTCAGCGTGGCGGACCCGGGCCCCGGCCTCTCCCCGGAGCAGCGCGCGCGCCTCTTCGGCCGCTTCCAGCAGCTCGACAGCTCGGACACGCGCTCCAAGGGGGGCACGGGGCTGGGGTTGGCCCTCTCCCAGGCCATCGTGGAGCAGCACGGCAGCCGCATCAGCGTGGAGAGCGAGGAGGGGCGCGGCTCCACCTTCAGCTTCACGTTGGAGGCGGTGAAGCCCGCGCTCGCCGCGGCGCCGCCCTACGTGCCCGAGGACGCGTCCCGCTACGACGTGCTCGTGACGACCGCGGACGCGGAGCTGGCGGCGCTGCTGCGCGGGCTCCTGTCGCACGAAGGCTACCGGGTACTGAGCGCCACCAACCTCGCCGAGGCCGCGCGGCACCTGGACGCGGCCCTGCCGGACGCGCTGGTGGTGGACATGCAGCTCCCGGACGGGCAGGCCCTGGACTGGGTGCGGCGCCTGCGCGAGCAGCCGCGCACGCATGAATTGCCCGTGCTGGCGCTGTCCGGGCGCGCGGACCACGCGGAGGGCGTGCCGCACTGGGTGGACTGGATGCCTCGGCCGCTGGAGGAGTCGCGGCTGCTCGAGTCGCTGCGCTACGCCACGCGGCAGCCGGGGCAGGCGCGCGTGCTGGTGGTGGACGACGACGCCGGCACCCGGCGCACGCTGTGCGCGCAGTTGGAGCGGCTGGGCGTGCACGTGTTCGAGGCGGCGGACGGCGAGAGCGCGGTGGAGCTGGCGCGCGAGACGACGCCGGACCTCATCGTCCTGGACGTGGGGCTGCCGCGCCTGGACGGCTTCGAGGTCGTGGACATCCTCCGTCAGGGCAGGGGCCGCGCCACGCCCCTCATCGTCTTCACGGGCCGGGATTTGACGCGCATGGATGAGCGGCAGCTCACCCTGGGCATCACCCGGCACTTCACCAAGTCGCGCGCGTCGGAGGAGGAGCTGGTCGCCTCCGTGCGTGACCTCCTCAGCGGCCTGCTGGCGAGAAAGGCGCATCCTTCATGAGCGGCAGGACGCTCCTGTGCCTGGGTGGATGCGCTGCTCGTCCAGGGGCGCGGTGGAGACGCCAAGGCGCTGGAGGCGGCCTGCCTGGACGGGTTGCGCTCCTGGCTGTGGACCCCTTCAAGAAGGTGAATGACCGCTACGGCCACCTGGCCGGGGACGGCGTGTTGATGTGGCTGGGCCGGCTGTTGGGCGCGCGCTGCCGCCGGGAGGACGTGCGGGGCCGCTGGGGCGGCGAGGAGTCCGTGGTGGGGCTGCTGGGGGAGGACGCGGGCAGCGCCTCGGAAGTCCTCGGCTGCACGGCGGCGGAGCTGGCCGCCATGGCCTTCGACGGCGACAAGCGAGGCGTGAGCTTACGGCTCTACGGCTCGTTGAAGATGAGCAGCCCGCGCGACGTGTCCACCACGTAGATGCGGCCGTCTCCTGGCACACGGATGCCGATGGCACCGTCGGTCAGCCCGTCTCCCCGGTTCCGGTCTGACTCACGGAAGGTATTGTAATGCGCGATCTCCCGAGGCTGGGCGGGGTTGGACACGTCCAGCACGCGCAGTCCCTCGTGGTAGTACGCGACGTAGAGCCGCGTGCCCACCAGCACCATGTTGTGGACGGAGGTGAGGCCGCGCAGCTTGTACTCGCCAATCTTGACGATGTTCGCCGGGTCGGTGACGTCCAGCACTCGGATATGGGAGCCCATCGTCTCGCCGCCCTCGAAGGCCACGGTGCGGCCATTGAAGGTCCCCACCGCGTTGGCGTGGCTGAAGGTATGGGGATAGGTGTACCGGCCGAGCAACTCCGGTGTCTCGCCTTCGCCGTCCAACCCTGCGATGAGGAAGCCATCTTCGAGGTGGTTGACGTAGAGGCGCCCCTCGTACGCGAAGGCGTCATGGGGATAGCCCAGGCTCCTGGGGTACGCGAAGTGGGTGAGGAACCGAGGCTCCAACGGCTGGGTGACGTCGAAGATGAGCGTCTGCTTGAGGGAGGGTGACATGGCGTAGAGCCGGTCCCCCTCCACGAAGACGGTGTGGACATCGACGCGGCGGGCGCCGCCGGGGTAGTGGCGCAGGAAGGCAGGCAACCTCGGGTCTGCCAGGTCGAACACGAGCACGCCGGAGTCACCACTGGCGACGTAGAGCGCGTTGTCCTTGGCCCAGACGCCATTCCAGTAGTCGGCATTGCCGAGTTGGATGGCCGTCTGCTGGACGGGAATGTAGGGGTTGCTCACGTCGTAGACGGCGAGGCCGCCGCCGAAGCCGCGCCGATTGATGCTCACGACATAGGCGTGGCCGTGGGTGACATACACGTCCACCGGCGTGTCCATGCCCACGCGCATTTCGGACAGGAGCTGGAGGTTGGCGGACTCGGGCTCGCCCTCTCGCCACGTCATGCGCTCGGCGCGGAAGCTGCCGCCATGGCCCCGTGTGCCTCGGCACCAGAAGACGCAGCCGGTGAGGCTCCGCGGCCCCTGGGCGCGACAGCCGATGAAGGTGTAGCGCTCTTGGGCGCCGGCTTGGAACGTGGTTTCGGATGAAACGATGAACCGCTCCCCATTCATGGGGGCTGTGTCGGACTTGCGACCCATGACGGACACGGGCTGGCCCGAGGCATCGAACTGGAAACCGCCATGCCCCGGGAAGATCTGCACGTCGCCGGATTGCACCTGGGTCTCGTACCGAAGCTCGGCGCGATAGATTGCGCCCTGCCGCTCCAGGCCCGCGAGCGAGCCGAGGTCACAGCCCGGCATCTCCAGCGTCTCCGGCGCGTAGCAAGCCGCGTGGGACGCCTGGGCGGGACACGCCTCGAAGGCCCCGGGGTCCACCCACTCCCCCAGCTCCGGAAGCACCTCCCAGGGGCCGGTATATGTCGGTGGCTCGGGCGGCGGCGTGGTGGGCGGGGGCGGGGTCTCCTCCGAGGAACAGGCGGACAACGACACGGCGCAGACGAGCGCCAGCAGCGGGCAGGCGGTACGAACAGTCATGGATGAAGCCCCTTGGAGGTGGAGATGGAGACGCCCGGGGTCAGCTCAGGGCTCGTCGAAGATGAGCAGCCCGCGCGACGTGTCCACCACGTACACGTGGCCGTCCCCGGGAACGCGCATGCCGATGGCACCGTCATACATGCCATCGGACCGGCGCGGGTCTGACTCGCGGAACGTGTTGTAGTGCGCGATTTCACGAGGCTGAGCGGGGTTGGACACGTCCAGCACGCGCACGCCCTCGTGGTAGTACGCGACGTAGAGCCGCGTGCCCACCAGCACCATGTTGTGGACGGAGGTGAGGCCGCGCAGCTTGTACTCGCCAATCTTCACGACGTTGGCCGGGTGGGTGACGTCCAGCACGCGCACGTGGGCGCCCAGCGTCTCGCCACCCTCGAAAGCCACGGTGCGGCCGTTGAACGTGCCCACCGCGTTGGCGTGGCTGAAGGCGTAGGCATAGCCGTGCCGGCCCAGCAGCGCCGGTGTCTCGCCCTCCAGGCCGACGATGAGGAAGCCGTCGCTGGTGTGGTTGATGTAGAGCCGCCCGTCATACGCGAAGGCGTCATGTGGATAGCCCGTGCCTCCAGGGTGTGCGTAGCGGGTGAGGAGCTGAGGCTCCAGCGGCCGGGTGACGTCGAAGATGAGCGTCTCCTGGTTGGGCGAAGGCGACATGGCGTAGAGCCGGTTCCCCTCCACGAAGACGGTGTGCACATTGAGGGGGCCGGCGCCGCCCGGATGGTTGCGCACGAAGGCGGGCTGCGCCGGGTCCTCCAGGTCGAACACGAGCACGCCGGCGTCACCACTGGCGACATAGAGCGCGTTGTCCTTGGCCCAGACGCCATTCCAATACCCGTCATTGGGAAGCTGGAAGGACGCCGTCTGCGCGGGGCGGCGTGGGTCGCTCACGTCGAAGACGGTGAGGCCGCCCTGCCGCTCGGGCGCGTTGACGGACACCACGTAGGCGTGGCCGTGGGTGACGTACACGTCCACCGGGGTGCCCCGGTCCACGAAGGACTCGGACAGGAGCTGGATGCCAGCGGATTCCGGCTCACCCGCTCGCCACGTCATCCGCTCGGCGCGGAAGCTGCCGTGGTAGCGCAGCGTGCCGTTGCGGCACCACAGGAAGCAGCCGGTGAGGCTCCGCGGCCCCTGGGCGCGGCATCCGGCGAAGGTGAGCCGGTCCCGCTCCTGGTTGGTGCGCGTGAACTCGGAGACGAGGACGAAGCGCTCGTCATCCAGGGCGAAGGCCGCGGGCGCGCGTCCCATGACGGAGACCGGCTGACCCGCGGCATCGAACTGGAACCCGCCGTTGCCAGGCGAGCCCTGGGGGGCGCCGGACTGCGTCCGGAAATCGTAGCGAATCTCCGCGCGGTAGATGGCCCCCTGCCGCTCCAGCCCCGCGAGCGAGCCCAGGTCGCAGCCGGGCAGCTCAATGCCCTCCGGCGCGCCGCAGGCAGCCTGGGCGCTCAGCGCGGGACACGACTCGAACGCGCCGGGGTCCACCCACTCCCCCAGCTCCGGAAGCACCTCCCAGGGGCCGTCATAGCCCGGCGGCGCGGGCGGCGGCGTGGGGGGCTCCGGCGAGGAGCAGGCGGAGAACGACACGGCGCAGACGAACGCCAGCAGCGGACGCGCGGCACGAACAGACATGGGATGAAGCCTTTGGGAGAAGAGCCGGGGCGCCCGCCTGTGTCAGCGAGCGCCCCGCGGACAGCATAGAGGCCATCCCGAGCGCCGCAAAGGGGCGCCCCGGACCGCGCTCACAGCTCGTTGAAGATGAGCAGCCCGCGCGAGGTGTCGACGAGGTAGACGTACCCATCCCCGGGTACGCGGATGCCGATGGCACCCTCGAAGGGGCTGTCGCCTCGATTCGGGTCGCTGTCCCGGAACGTGTTGAAGTGCGCGACCTGGCGGGGCTGGGTGGGGTTGGCCACGTCCAGCACTCGCAGTCCCTCGTGGTACCAGGCCACGTACAACCGGTGGCCCTTGAGAATCAGGTTGTGGATGGAGGTGCTGTACCGCATGCGGAACTCGCCAATCTTCACGATGTTCGCTGGGTCGGAGACCTCCAGGACGCGCAGGTGTGAACCCGGGAACTCGCCCCCCTCGAAGGCGATGGTGCGCCCCGCGAAGGTGCCCACCGCGCTGTGGTGCGCGAAGCCCCCGAACCCCGGGTAGGTGTACTGCCCCAGGTGCTGCACGTTCTCCAGGTCGCTGACGTCCACGACGGAGTAGCCGCCGAGGGCGTTGCTGATGTAGAGGCGGCCCTCGTAGGCGAAGAAGTCGTGCGGCCCGCCCAGGGAATACATCTCGGGCAGGGTGATGACCTGCCGCAGGACGGGCGCCAGCGGCGTGCTGACGTCGTAGACCCGCGTGCTGCCTACCAGGTCGGTGATGTCGGATGCATACAGCCGGTCCCCATCCACCAGCACCGTGTGCACGTTGGCGAGGCCGTTGCCAGGCAGGCTCATGACGAACTCCGGCGCTCCCGGTTCGGAGATGTCGAAGACGGAGACGCCGGTTGTGGAACTCGCGACATACAGCGCGTCGCCCTTGGACCACACGCCGTTCCAGTACGAGTCACCCGGTAGGCTGATGGAGGTCTTGAAGAGGGGGTGCGCCGGGTCGCTCACGTCGAAGACGGTGAGCCCGCCGACGCGGCCGCGCCAGTTGATGGACACCACGTAGGCATGGCCGCGGGTGACGTAGACGTCCGCTGGCGTGCCCAACTCCACGACGGACTCGGAGACGAGCTGCAGCCCACCGGAGGCCTCGGCTTCACCGCGCCGCTCCGCCCGCTCGGCCTCGAAGGTCCCCGGGGTCCAGGTGGAGAACTGGGACGTCTGCCGGCAGTTGACGTAGCAGCCGGTGATGAAGCCGGGACGGGGCGTCTCGCAGCCAGCCACGGAGTAGATTCGCTCCCCGAGGATGGGATGCGCCTGCCGGGCGGAGAGGAAGAACCTGCCGCCGTCCGTCATCCGCGTGGTGAGGGGCATGCCCATGAGCGTATCGGTGCCCCCGTCCGAGAAGAGGTGGAATCCGACGCCGCCCGGGATGATGGACGTGCCGCCATCCGCCAGCCGCCGCGCTGCCCGCCCGTCAGCCATGTAGGCGCCGTGTGGCTCCACCGCGGCGAGCTGGTCTGGGTTGCAGGACGAAATGTCGAAGTTCGCCGGGTCCGCGCATTCCTCGAAGGTGGGGTTGGTGGCGGTGAACCGGCACTCGGAGAACGCCCCCCGGTCAACCCAGTCGCCCGGGTCCTCGAGCACCGTGTAGCCGCCGTCCCACGGCTCCGAAGGACCGGCGTCCGTGCCGGCATCTGTGGGCTGCTGCCCCGCATCGGAAACGGGCGGAGGCGGGTCTTCATCACAGCCCGTGGTGGCGACTGACAGCAGCAGGCCCAGGGCGGACAGCAGGGCCCGGCCCGAGCGAAGCGGGGATGTCATGGGGAACCTCAAGGGAATGCGAGGCACTGTCAGCGGGGAAGCCTGTCCCGCGCTTGTACGCAGTGACACGCCTGTCATGTCGCTGCTGTTTCAAGATGCTTGTCGGATGAAGGGTAATTGCCTGCCGCGGAATGGGTTGTCTGGTATTGACGAGGCATGGTCCTGCTATTGCAGTCGTGACGGGAGCGCCGCCCCGCGCCCCTGTCTTGGATTGCGGCGCCTGGCGGGCCCTTCCGCCTTCCGCCACGGCGCTCGCGGCCGGGGTAGGCTCGGTGGCGACAGGAGGGTCGAGGTGGGAGGGAAACTGAGTCCGGGCATCTACCGGGTCCACAAGCCGGTGGGCGCCACGAGCTTCTCGGTGGTGCAGCGGTTCATGGAGGAGGCGAAGGCGGCGCAGCCGGGCAAGCGCATCCCGGTGTGTCACGGCGGGACGCTGGACCCCTTCGCGCAAGGGCTGTTGCTGGTGCTGGTGGGCCAGGCGCCGCGCCTGTTCGAGCTGCTGCACGCCGTGCCCAAGACGTACGAGGCGGAGGTCGTCTGGGGCACGGAGACGGACACGGGGGACCTCCATGGCCGGCCGGTGCACCAGGGCGACGCGGCGGCGCTGACGCCGGAAGGCCTGGACGCGGCGCTGGCGTCCTTCGTGGGCTGGCGGGAGCAGGTGCCTCCGGCCACCAGCGCGAAGAAGGTGGGCGGCGAGCCCGCGTACCGGAAGGCGCACCGGGGCGAGGCCGTGGAGCTGCCCCCCTCGCGCGTGTACCTGCACGCGGCGCGCTGGCTGTCGCATGACCTGCCGCGGAAGAGCCGCCTGTGGCTGAGCTGCCGCGGGGGCTACTACGTGCGTTCGCTGGCCCGGGACGTGGGGCGCGCGCTGGGGTGTGGGGCGCACCTGTCCGCGCTGCGGCGCACGGCGATTGGCCCGTGGGAGGACCCGGAGCCGGAGCAGCGCGGCTGGCTGCACGGCCGCGACCTGCTGCCCTGGGCCCGCGTGCGGACGCTCACGGACGCGGAGGTGGGCGAGCTGCGCCGCGAGCGTCCCATCCCCGCGACGGGCATCCAGCCCGCGGATTGGAAGCTGCCCCCCGGCTTCCCGGACCCGGACGCGCCCATCCGGGGCTTCCACCAGGGCCGGCTCACCTTCCTGCTGCGGGCGCGCGACGGCGGCCTCTGGAGCGAACTGGAGCTGCGCGGAGGGCTGTAGGCCACCGTGTCCCGGAGGCCACGCCGATGACAGTTGTCACCACCTCGGGGCCGTCCTGGTGATGACGGTCGTCACCGGTGATGACAGTTGTCACCACCCCCGAAACGGGCCTCGAAAGAGCCCTTGGATTCGCAACCCGTTGAAAAGACTCAAGCGGTCCAGGTGGGCCCGGCGGGCCCGGTGTGTGGCACGCCACGCGCAATAGGACAGGACATCACGCTCCAGCACGGAGCGGGGCTCGAAGCACGGGGGAGCTGGCCGGGGGGCCAGTCGCTGGGGGGCGAATCTCCCGGGCACTCGAGTCAGTCGGACCTGGAGGACTTGAAGGCGAGCGCGGAAGGCCGGTTCGGGGGGACTGGCATGCGACCGGGGGGACGCACCGCTCACGCCGCGAGGAGGCCGGGGACGACCTTGAAGTGACCTGTTGGGCTCATGGCGTGGGGGAACCCGGCCGGGGGGCTGGGATGCGACGGGGGTCGCGCCTTCCACGCCATGAGTCCGCCAGGACGAACACCTGGATGCCGAAAAGGCCCGAAGCGCCTCGGACCGTTGGGGGACGGTCCGAGGCGCTTCTCTTTTCTACGGCCGCGTCTTCGTCTTCTTCAGCGAGTCCTTCGCCTGCTGGGCGACGTGGTCCGCGGTGAAGCCGAACTTCTGCTGCAGCGCCTTGATGGGCGCGGAGGCGCCGAAGCTGCGCATGGCGACGATGTTGCCGTCATGCCCCACGAAGCGCTCCCAGCCGAACGCGGCGCCCTTCTCCACCGCCACGCGGGCGCGCACGGCCGGCGGCAGCACGCTGTCGCGGTACTCTTGCGTCTGCTCCTCGAACAGCTCCCACGACGGCAGGCTGACCACGCGGGCCGGGACGCCGTCCGCCTTGAGCTTCTCCTGCGCGTCCAGGCACAGCGACACCTCGCTGCCGGTGCCGATGAGGATGACCTCCGGCTTGCCGCCCTCCGCCTCGGACAGCACGTAGCCGCCGCGCGCCACGCCGGACGCGGGCGCGTACTTGCTGCGGTCCAGCGTGGGCACGGGCTGGCGCGTGAGCACCAGCACCACCGGGTGCTTGCGCTGCTGGGCAATCACCCGCCACGACTCCACCACCTCGTTGGCGTCGCCGGGGCGCAGCACGATGATGCCGGGAATCGCGCGCAGCGACGCGAGCTGCTCCACCGGCTGGTGCGTGGGGCCGTCCTCGCCCACGCCAATGGAGTCGTGGGTGAAGATGTGGATGGCGGGCAGCTCCATCAGCGCGGACAGGCGGATGGCGGGGCGCTCGTAGTCACTGAAGATGAGGAACGTGGCGCCGTAGCCGCGCAGCTTGCTCAGGCACAGGCCGTTGACGATGGAGCCCATCGCGTGCTCGCGCACGCCGAAGTGGACGTTGCGGCCCGCGAACTCGCCCGGCTTCATCGCCTCCGAGCCGGTGATGTACGTCTTCGTGGACGGGTTGAGGTCCGCCGAGCCGCCCACCAGCCACGGGTAGTGCTTGGCCATGGCGTTGAGCACCTTGCCGCTGGAGTCGCGCGTGGCCAGGCCCTTGGCGTCGGCGGGAAAGGTCGGCAGCTCCGCGTCCCAGCCCTGGGGGGCTTCGCGGCGCTGCATGCGCTCCAACTGGTCGGCCAGCTCGGGGAACTGCTTGCGGTACTCGGCGAACTTCTGCTCCCACTCCGTGCGGAGCTGCTTGCCGCGCGCGCCCAGGCGCTCCTGGAAGCGCTCGCGCACGCCGTCGGGGACCCGGAACTTCTCGTCCTCGGGCCAGCCATAGAAGCGCTTGGTGCCCTTGATTTCCTCGTCGCCCAGCGGCTCGCCGTGGGCCTTGGAGGAGCCCTGGAGCTTGGGCGCGCCGTAGGCAATCTGCGTGGTGACGATGATGAGCGTGGGCTTGCCGCGCATCGTCTTGAAGGTGCGCAGCGCCTCGCCCATGGCGTTCAGGTCATTGGCGTCCGGCACGCGCAGCACGCGCCAGCCGTAGGCCTCGAAGCGCTTGCCCACGTCCTCGGTGAAGGCCAGGTCCGTGCTGCCGTCGATGGAGATGTGATTGCTGTCGTAGATCCAGCACAGGTTGGGGAGCTGGAGGTGGCCGGCGATGGACGCCGCCTCGGACGCCACGCCCTCCATCAGGTCGCCGTCGCCGCAGATGGCGTAGACGTCGTAGCCGAACAGCTCGAAGCCGGGGCGGTTGAAGTAGCCGGACAGCCAGCGGCTGGCCATGGCCATGCCCACGCTGTTGGACACGCCCTGGCCCAGGGGGCCGGTGGTGGTCTCCACGCCGCTGGTCCACCGGTACTCCGGGTGGCCCGGGGTGGACGAGTCGAGCTGCCGGAACTTCTTGATGTCCTCGAGCGACACGGTGGGCGCGTCCTCGACGGTGTACTCCCGCGTGACGCGCTTCACCCCGGCCAGGTGGAGCAGCGCGTACAGCAGCATGGAGGCGTGGCCGTTGGACAGGATGAACCTGTCGCGGTCCGGCCAGATGGGGTGGGACGGGTCATACCGGAGCTCCTGCTGCCAGAGCTGGTACGCCACGGGAGCCAGGGACATGGGCGCCCCCGGGTGGCCCGAGTGGGCCTGCTGCACCGCATCCATGGCGAGGGTGCGGATGGTGTTGATGGCCAGCACGTCCTGCTTGTCGGTTGTCATGGTGTCCTCGCGGTCCCGCTCGCGTGCGCGCGCACCATGCCGCAAGTGACGCTCCAGGTGCTGCACCAAATGCGCGAAGGCCCGCCCGGCCGTCCGCCAGTCCACGGCCGCACCCGGAATTCCTGCCCTGGGGGGCACGGGAATGAATCCCGCGCGCCCGCTCCTGACGTTATTGCGTGTCGTCCTTGCTGGAGGGGGGCTCTGTCGCTGCTGCAGAGGGGGCGGGCGTCTCCTGCTGACCGTTCACGTTCAAAGAGCGCTCCTTCTTGATGGTGACGGTGAGGGGCAGGAAGTATGCGGGGTTGGAGCACGCGCCGTGCAGACAGAGAAAGGCGGGGGTGGGGGTTTCCAGTGGGACATTCGGCGCTCTGGAAAAGACCAGGGGCTCATCGGGCTCCACTGTGGCCTGCCCCGTTGCTAGTTGGAGTGCCCCGAACACGCTGAGTTTGGCGCCCTCCAACGCGCTCAGTTGAGGCATGCATCGGAGCCGGGCCTTTTCTTCGGTGTCGGTCCTGCATTCGAGTTCGACGGGGATGTGCGCGGGTAGCGGCGGAAAGCGCGGACCATAGGCTTCTCGCTTCGCGAAACGCGTCGCGGGACAACTGATGCGCACGTCGATTCGCGTCTCCTCGTCGTTGCAATCAGGCTTGCAGTCGAGGCTCTTCCCTGAGTTCCAGCAGAAGCAGAGGGCACCCCAGTCGCTTCCGCTTCGTTCCAGCTTGCCGACGTTCACCACCAATAAGGAATCGTGCTGGACCGGCATCAGACTGTTGATGCCGGAACCCGTGGCCGTGGAACCACCGTCCTGTGTGCCCTGGGTGTTGGGGAGCTCGGCCGCTTCGCTGGTGACCTTCAAGGGGCCCAACACCCGCACTTGAGCCCGCTTGGAAACGAAGACTCGCTGGGGTGCGTCATCACAGGCAACGACGATGGATTGCGCGGGCTGACCATTTGGCTTGAGCGGAGTTGCTCCGGGAATGACGAAGCCAGGCCGTCCACATGCGGCCAGCAGCATGGCGACAGTCAGCAGCATCCACCTTGCGCGGTTGGTGGTGTGCATCACGGACTCTTTCGAAGAAGAGGAAGCAGGTCCGGAACGGAGATGCCAATGAGCGCATACCGGCCTCCGTCCGAGGGCGCCCATGCATAGCCAAAATGGAACGCACGCGCGATGTTGATGCCCATGCCGAGCGCGACTCGGACATTGGGCCCTTGGTCCTCTCCGCCTGCCGAGCCATCCGACGAGCCTGTATATCCACCACCGATGAGCGAAACAGAGGGAGCCAGGGCGATGTACTCCGCCAGGTTGTGATACCTGCGCGTGTTGATGCTCACGGTGAAGGGGAAGGTTACCGCCACGCTCCCTCGGCGCTGGTCCCGATCATTCAGAGGCAGCGCATAGGAGACTGGAATGCTCGACGTGGCTTCGACGTCGGAGGGAGCGCTGTTCTGGGCCGCGGAGATGATTTCGGTAAAGACGGGTACAGTGGTGATGAGCCCCAGGTTGTAGATGGCGAATGACTCCTTCAGGACGACGATGTCGTCGTTTCCCGGCACGCGGTAGATGGTGCGGAAGGTGACGCGCTGATTGAGGTAGTTCTTCCATTGGACCTGTAAGGTCCGGTTGCACCCGTGGCGAAAGTCCAACTCCACCTTCGTCTTACGGGTCTTCCCATCCTTGCCGTCGGGCACCTCCAGCTCGAAGGTCCAGGGGTTGTTCAGCAAGGCCGCGGGTGGGAGCTGTGCACAGACGGCACGGTCCAGTGAAATTGCCACTTCTGCGTCCTGGTCGATGAGGTCGGCCAACCGCTGGACATCACCCCCTGACTCTTCGATGAGGAAGAGCGCGCCCGTGCTCTTGATGACAGAGAACTTGAACGTGCTTGATACCTGGATGAGGACGTTCTTGAACCCAGGGAGGTCGGTGTCCGTGACGACGGTTCGGCCAAAGCTCGCGAATCGCTTGTTAAGCCGGTCGGACAGGAGTTCGGCGAGCCTCTTCTTGTGCGCCTTACGGAAGTCCGCTTGCAACTTTGAATCCGTGGTGCTTCCACCCAACTGGAACTCCTGTACATCCATGGCTTTGGCCCAGTTGATGGGGTCGATTAGGAGTTGCCCTGTGTCATCGCGGCAGAGCGAATAGAGGATGAAGTCGCCGTCTCCGGTTTGGAGTAGCGGACGCTGGACTGACCGGGCACCCCCATTCGAAGACGGGCCACCTGGCTGCTGTCTCGATTGCGCTTGGCCGGTAGAATCGGGTGGAAGTAAGGGGATGGGAGGGGGCGTGGAGCGGCGTGCGCTCAACTCGTCATCGTCGCGAGCCGTTAGGAGTTCCCGCTCTTGCATGCAGAGGAAGTCTCCGGAGTAGACCGCCGCTACTTGGATGGTGACAGGTACAATGGCGTCTTCCTTGTAGTCTCCCCGCCAACGGGCCAGGGTGTGCTCGCGACTGGGCAGTCGGCCGATGCTGTCCGTCGGGACCGCAGTCTCCGTTTTCTGGCCTCCAACGTCCGCCCGGAATCTGAGTTGGCTGAAGATGGAGAGCGCGCTGAGGGATACGCCGTCGTCGTCGAACTTGACGATAATGCGGTCGAGCACATGGCTCTCGCCGCCATCCGGAATCAACGCATTTTCCGCCAGTTTCAGCCGGAAGGCCTTGGTTGTGCCTGTTCCCGACGCCGGCTCATAAACCGCGAAGAGTTCATACGGCTGTGCGCTCGCTGTCATGGCCGAGAGCAGACACAGGACGAACATCAGGCCGCGAGCCAGACCGCCGCCAAGATAGACGTGCATGAAGGTTCCCCCGCTGCAAAGCACTTGCAGTCATCTCTATTGAAAGCCAATCGAGAACTGTCATGCAAGCCGCAGGGCTCCCTACTTAGGGGTGATTGACTTCCGCATTTGACGTCGGCGAATGCATCGCTGAACCAGCGATGTCAGCGCCGCGCCGCCGCGCCCCTCACGGTCCGTCCCCGCGTCAGGTGCGCAACGGCTTCACCCAGGCCCTCCACTGTCAGGGCGAACATGGGGAACACGCGGGCAATCACGGAGATGGTCCCCGAGCGCCACGTGCCCATGGGCTCGGGGTTGAGCCACACGTTGCGCTCGAAGTGCTGCGAAAGCTGCATCAGCCACGTCAGCCCTTCCAGGCCGTCCGTCTTGTAGTGCCCCTCCGCGTCGGTGCGGATGGACAGCTCGTACGGCGCCATGGAGGCATCCCCCACCATGACCAGCTTGTGGTGCCGCCCCACCTGCGCCACCAGCTCCGGCACGGTGATGCCGCCGGTGAGCTGCGGCGTGGCGTACAGCTTCCCGTAGACGCAGTTGTGGAAGTAGTAGGTCCGCAGCTCCTTGAAGTGCGTCGCCTGGCTGGCCACGCTGAACAGCCGGCTCACCAGGGCCGCGTACGGGTCCATGGAGCCGCCCACGTCCATGGCCAGCACCACGCGCGTGTTGGGCCGGCGCGGCGGCCGCGTCACCACCTCCAGCTCACCGGCGTTGCGCGCGGTGGCGGCGATGGACTCGTCCACGTCCAGCTCGTCCGGCGCGCCGTCCCGGGCGAAGGCGCGCAGCTTGCGCAGCGCCACCGCCATCTGCCGCGTGTCCAGCACCACGTCATCGCGGTAGCCAGCGTACCTCCGGGCCCCGGCCTGCATCAGCGCGCGGCCCTGCCGGTTGCCCGCGCCGCCGCCCACGCGGATGCCCTCGCGTCCGAAGCCGCTGTTGCCGAAGGGGGACGTCCCGCCCGTGCCCACCCAGCGGTTGCCGCCGTCGTGGCGCTCCTTCTGCTCCTTCAGGCGCTCCTCGAAGAGCCGGCGAATCTCCTCCGGGTCCAACTGCTCCAGCAGCGCCAGCTCCTCGGGGCTCAGGTCCGGCCGCTCGCGCGCCTCCTCCAGCCAGTTGAGCAGCTCCTGTGTCAGCTCCAGGCTCGCCGTCTCCACGCCCTGGAAGTGCGCGAGGAAGGCCTGGTCGAACGTGTCGAGCTGCGTCTCCGAGTGCACCAGCAGCGCCCGGGCCACATGGTAGAAGCCGTCCAGGTGGCTGTCGTGCAGGCCCGCGCGCAGCGCGCCGGCCAGCGCCAGCGCTTCTTGCGCGCCGACCTTCAGCCCGCGCCGGCGCAGCTCGTAGAAGAAGGGCAGGAACATGGCGGTGCCTCGTCTAGGCCCGGGGCCGGCGCCCGCGTGAGAAGCCCTCTGCCACGGAGACCAGGTCCTGCTCCTTCTTCAGCAGCGCGCCCAGGAAGGGGAGCTGCTCGTCCAGCTTGAGGTCGTTGATGCCCTGCGCCTTGAGCACGGCAATCCAGTCGATGAGCTCGCTGGTGGAGGGCTTCTTGCGCAGGCGGGTGAAGCTGCGCAGCTCGTAGAAGATTTTCAGCGCCTGCTCCGCCAGCGTGCTGTCCAGGCCCGGGTGGTGCACGTCGACGATGCGGCGCATCAGGTCCACGTCCGGGAAGTCGATGAAGTGGAACACGCACCGGCGCAGGAAGGCGTCGGGCAGCTCCTTCTCGTTGTTGGACGTAATCACCACCACGGGGCGGTGCTTCGCCACCACCTCGTCGCCCGTCTCGGTGACGCGGAAGCGCATCCGGTCCAGCTCGTGGAGCAGGTCGTTGGGGAACTCCAGGTCCGCCTTGTCCACCTCGTCGATGAGCAGCACCACGCGCTCGGGGGAGGAGAAGGCCTCGCCCAGCGGGCCCTGGCGGATGTACTTGCGGATGTCTCGCACGTCGCCGTCGCCGAAGCGCGAGTCATACAGCCGCTGCACGGTGTCGTAGACGTAGAGGCCGTCCTGCGCGCGGGTGGTGCTCTTCACGTGCCAGGTGATGAGCCGCTGCCCCAGGGCCTCGGCGATGGCCTCCGCCAGCAGCGTCTTGCCGGTGCCGGGCTCGCCCTTCACCAGCAGGGGGCGCTGGAGCGTCAGCGCGCAGTTGACCGCGGCCTGGAGGCTCTCGTGGGTCAGGTAGGTGTCGGTGCCTTTGAAGCGGACGGGAGTGGGCGCCTGGCTCATGCCCCGTCCCTTTAACACCCGCCGCGTCGCCGTGGGGGCTCACGAACCCGGGGCTCCCGGGACGTCAGACCCGGAGGCCATGCTCGCTCGTATGTATCGGGCA
This sequence comes from Corallococcus macrosporus DSM 14697, assembly GCF_002305895.1. Classification (GTDB taxonomy): domain Bacteria; phylum Myxococcota; class Myxococcia; order Myxococcales; family Myxococcaceae; genus Myxococcus; species Myxococcus macrosporus. The sequence goes on along the minus strand of NZ_CP022203.1, from coordinate 8,768,433 downwards.
GGGGCGGTCGGGCGGCGCTGGCGGGGAGGCGACCCGCGAGGTTGCCCGGCACTCACGCCCATCACCCGCATCGTGGAGGCGCCATGGGTCACCTGTTCGTTCCAGCACTGTTGCTCGTGGGGGCCGCCTCCCTGGCGGTGCGTACCTGCGGGACGGCCGCCGTCGCCCGGCCTCCCGCCCTCCAGCGGGAGGCGCCCGAGCGGCCCCTGCCTCGTATCGAGCCGCCGGCCACCGTCAGCGCACGGGGGTAGACGCTGCTTCGCTGGGAGGGGCCGACCCCATGGGATGTATGGCTTCGCCCGCCGGTCAACGATTGGTGCGAGCCAAGCACAGGTTTTCACACCGGTTTCCCAGGCCACCGTGTATTCTCCCGAGCAATGTCCATTGCGAATGCTCTTGGCGAAATCTTCCGGCGCGAACTCGATGCGCAGTTGGTCCCGTTGCAGGAGGCGGTCCGGCGCATGGAGGAAGGCCTGGAGGCCCTGGAGTTGCTGCGCGCGGTGACGCACCGCCTGGCGCCGCTGACCAGCCGTCTTGGCGCCATGGCGGGCGTGAGGCCGGCCGCGGCCGCGCTGGAGTCCACGCGGGCAAGGGGGGGCAGGAAGCAGGCCGTCGCGGCGACGCGGAGCCGGGCTTCCGGAGTGAAGACCGCCGAGGCCCGGCCGGTGGGTGGCCGGGCGCGCGCGGAGGAAGGTTCGCGGGCGTGCGCCGTCATTGGCTGCGACCGGCCCAGCCGTTCCAAGGGCTACTGCTCGGCGCACTACCAGAAGCTGCGGCTGCTGATGCGGACCAACCGCCGTCCCGCGGCGTGGGCGGACGACGCGCCTCCGCAGTCGGTGGAGGAAGTGACGCTCCCGCGAGGCCGCGCCGCCAGCAAGGCGCTGCGTGAGGGCGGCGTGAGCGATCAGACGCCCGCTCCGGCCCCGGCGGCGAAGCAGGACTCCGCCGACGCCGCGGAGCAGACCTCCGCCACCGGGAAGAAGGCGCGGGCCGCGAAGAAGGCCGCGGGCGCCAGGAGGGGCGCGGCGGCGAAGAAGACCTCGGCCGCGAAGAAGGCCCCGGCGGCGAAGAAGGCCGCGGGCGCCAGGAAGGGCGCGGCGGTGAAGAAGACCTCGGCGGCGAAGAAGGCCCCGGCGGCGAAGAAGGCCCCGGCGGCGAAGAAGGCGCCGGCGGCGAAGAAGGCCGCGGGTGCCAGGAAGGGCGCTGCGGCGAAGAAGGCCCCGGCCAAGGGCGGCCGCAAGGTCAAGGCCACCGCGGCCAAGGCCGGCAAGCGCAAGAGGGCAGGCAAGTCCTCCGCGCAGGGCTCCCTGTTCTGATTCGACGGCTGCGTCCTTCAGGCGCGGGTGCCCTCGTGGAGAGGGCGCCGCCCGGGGACGTGGCCGTGTCGTGGTGGCCGCCCGTGGGGCGTTGACGGGCTCGCGCACGCCGAGCAGGCCAGACGAGCGGGCCGGGTGCAGGACATCCCCTTCGAGTCATCGTTGACAGTAGCCGGGCGGGGATGGGATTCGGCCCCGCATGAGCGAGCAAGGTTATCCGGTCACCGTGGCGGTGCGTCGTCCCGACGGACGGGTGGAGCAGGTGCGTGTGGGCACGGCGTTCAAGAGCGGCGAGGGCTTCACGCTGACGCTGGGAGAGATGTCCATCGGCGGCACGCCGGACGCGGCGGCGCCGGTGGCGCGGCGTTCGGCGCCAGCGAGCAGCGGCGGCGGCGGCGGCGGCGATGGAATGGTCTTCCCCAACTACGGTCGCAGCAAGGGCGCGCCCATCGTCGGCGCCAGCATGGGCGACCTGGAGTTCTACGCCAACGGCGCGCGCCGCACCCTGAACGACGCGAGCAAGTCACGCTGGCACGACAAGGAGCGCCAGCTCCTCGCCGCCATCGAGGCGGAGATTGCCCGGCAGCAGGGCGGCGGCGCGGGCGGCGGTGGTGACGCGGGGTACGGCGGCGGTGGCCGGGGGGCTACGGCGGCGGCGGCTACGGCGGCGACGACATCCCTCCGCCGAACGACGACGACAACATCCCGTTCTGAAACACCTCGGCCTGGTGAGTGGCCGCCCCGCGCGAACGGGCGGCCTTCCCGGCTTGTTGATTTCAGGACACGTGTCTCATCCGTGCTTCAAGCCAGAGACTCACAGTGAGAGGCTCGGCCCGCCCGCGTATCATGTGAGTCCTTATCTACTCACATGTGCGCGCCCCTTTTTCATGGGGAAGCGGAGTCAAGGCAGACACCTCAGGTGACATGCTCAGTCACCGAGAGGAAATTCTCGCGTCGAAGCGCTTCACTCTCAACGGTCGCTGCTTCATTTGTGAAGCACCGGAAATCTCCAGCGATTCCAGGTGTTTCGGTGATATGTCCGTTGAGGGATGCTTCACGGATGAAGGGGGCCTGTCGGGACGCGGCAGTCGTTTCAATGGCTTCGTATATGGCCTGAATCCTGCTCAACCCCCGTCCGCCAGGGAATCCCTCCCATATGGCGAGGTTGTGAAAAAACGGGGCCATTAAATGACACCCAATGTCTGTGTCGTCGGTGCAGGTGCCTTCGTTCCTTCACGCGTGGTGAGCAACGAGCGCATCGCCAGGGCGATTCCGGGCTGGCCGGCGGCGCGCATCGAAGAGAAGGTGGGCATCCGCGAGCGCCGCTTCCTCTGGGACATTGATGAGACGACGGGGCGGGCGCTGCCGCCGCCGGAGAACGACGGGCACATCTACCCGGCCAACAACACGGACATGTGCGAGGTGGCGCTCCGCAAGGCGCTCGCCCAGGCGGGGGTGGACCCCCAGGAGCTGGACGCGCTCTTCGTGGTGACCTGCACGCCGGATGCGCCGCACTTCAACCACGACGCCATGGAGCTGCATCGGCGGCTGGAGCTGCGCGAGGACGCCTTTGGCCTGGTGGTGGATGACGGCTGCGGCGGCACGCCGTACGTGTTGGACCTGGTGAAGAAGATGATGGACGGAGGGCGCTTCCGCACGGTGGCGGTGGTGGCCTCGGCGTTCACGTCTCCGCTGGTGAACCGCGAGGTCTACACCGACGAGCTCCCGCCCGGGCCTGGCCGTTCGAAGACGCTGCAGGGCTATCTCTCCATGTATGTCTTCGGAGACGGCGCGGGGGCGGTGGTGCTCCAGTCGAAGCCGGGCGAGCCGGGCGCGCAGGGCATCCTGGCCTCCTTCTCCGGCAACGCGCACGGAGATTTGGTCATCCGCAAGGGCGGAGGGTTGTTGAAGCTGCCCTATCAGCCGGGGCGGATGCGTCCGGCGGACATGGCCTTCGTGGTGGATGGCTTCCGGGTGGCGCGCAGCTATCCTGAGTACATGCAGAAGTGCCTCGACGCGGTCCTCGGCCCCCGTCCGGAGCTGCGCTCGGAGGTGGAGCGGTATTACTTCCACCAGCCGAACAAGCGGGTGATGGACGCGTTCGTGGAGCGGGCGGGGCTGCCGCGTGAGGCGGTGGCGTGCAACGTGGACCGGTACGGGAACACCTCCGCTGCGGGGATGCTCATCCTGCTGGCCGAGGACCTGGAAGCGGGCCGCGTGCGTCTGGGCAGTGGTGACCTGGTCGTGGTGGCCGCGGTGGGCGCGAACATCCACTACGGCGCGCAACTCGTGAGGTTGTAATGGACAAGGTGGATGTGAACATCGCCAGGGACCTGGAAGCGCGGCTGGCGCTGGCGACGAAGGACGACATGGCCCGCGGCCTCTTCTTCAATGGCGTGGTGTCGGCCGTGCGCACCCTGGGGGGTGACGCGGCGGTGGAGCGCTGTCTGGCGGCCAGCGGCGAGTCGCGCTTCATCGACTTCTTCAACTACCCGGTGGCCGCCTTCCTGAAGATGTCCTTCACGGCGGCGCAGGTGATGAGCGCGGAGCACGGCGGCTTCGAAGGCGCGCTGCGGCGCATGGGCGTGGTGGCCACGACGGACTTCCTCTCCTCGGCTGCGGGCAAGACGTTGTTGTTGCTGGCGTCGGACAGCCCGAAGCGGCTGGTGGGCAACCTGCACTCGGGCTACCGGGCGGCGGTCAGCTACGGCGAGCGCGGCGTGAAGTGGACGGGAGACACCAGCGGCATCTTCATGATGAAGCGGGACTTCATGCCGCCCGCCTACCACGAGGGCACGCTCCAGGCCGTCATCGAGGCGGTGGGGGGCAAGCAGGTCCAGGTGCACGGCCGCCAGACGGGGCCGCTGGACACCGAATACACGTTGTCGTGGCAGTAGGCCTGAGGCTTGTGGCGGGCCGCGGCCCGCCGACGGTCCGGAGGAAGAAGGGACGCCATGTCGAGACTGCGCGGCGGAGCGGTGTGGGGATTGGGCGTCCTGCTGCTGTCGGCGGACGCGGGGGCTCGTGAGGTGGTGATGCAGTTCCGCACGCAGGAGGACCCGGCGAGCCCTCCGGACCCGGCGGTGTGCGCGGCGGCGCCCTTCGAGGTGAACGTGAAGCTGGGCGGCAGCGTGTACGTGCCGCGGCACGACCCCGGGGACGGCAAGGTGGTGTCCACGGGGGACCGGCGCGTCGGCTCGGCGACGGCGTGCATCCAGGTGACGGACACGGCGTTTCCCGCCGGCCAGCAGTTGAATGTCTACATGCGCTACAACCTGCCGGAGGGGGCCTTCACGGCGCGGGGGACGTGCACGTTGGTGAGCAACGACGTGCCGGCGGCGGGGCTGGTGCTGGCCGGGTGCGCGATGCGGCTGGTGGAGGTGCCCAAGGGCTTCGTGGGCGGAACGGTGTCGAGCACCAGTGTCTTCAATCCACGGAAGCTGCCGGGCTACGCGACGGGCTCGTTCTACACGCTCTACGCCTACCGGGAAGACCCCCCGCGCGATGCGGGCAAGGCCCAGAAGGCGCAAGGCGCCGCGGCCACCGGCCAGGCAAAGCCGTAGCCCTCAACGCGCGGCGCTGTGACGCCGCGCACTGCATGGGGGGCCGTGAGGAGCCGTGGCCACCGGGCCAGCCCGGACGTGGCCGCCTCCAGCGCGCGATGAACAAACGGGGCGCCGCGGCGCCGCGCATGGCATTCCCCGCGTCGGGCCACCGGGCGATGATGGGCCCATGGACCGGAAGCGGATGGAGTATTACGCGGCGCTCGGGTACCGGGCACCTTCAGCCACCAGGCTGTCGACGGGCGCGTCTGTCCAGGCGCCGCACGGAGACGCGAGCGCTGACGCCTTGGAGCTGCCGCCGCTCGGCCTGGAAGACCTGGGCGCGCTGCGCGAGCGCTTCCTGCGAGCACCCGACGAGGTCCTGACGCGCGTCCGCGACGGAGTGGGCGGACCCGTCTCGGAGGGCGCGCTGGTGCATGCCCTTCAGGACCTGGAGCAGGCCTTGCGCGAGCCCGAAGCGGCGCTCCAGGCGATGCGGCAGCCCCCCTTCCAGGCGCGGGCCTCGGTGTCGTTGCCACCGGACTTCGCCTTCCCGCTGATGACGCGCGAAATCCCCATCGACCCGGTGCGGACGCGGTTCGAGCCGGTGGCGGACCTGCGCGGGTGGCTCCTGTTCAGCGGGCGTGCCTGGCTGCATGGCGGTTGGAGCCGGGCCGCGTTCCGGCGGCATGACGACGCCCGCCATGCGAGCCGCTTCCGCTACACGCTCCGCGAGCCCGGGCCTGGGCGGCCGGTGGAGGTGGCGCTGTTCGGCGGGTTCGGCACGGGGGAGTACCCCGCGCGCTACGTGGCCCGGCAGCTCATCATGCGAGGCGAGCGCCTGGAGTACGCGGTGCATCTGGGAGGCGTGTACTACGCGGGCCGTCAGGGGGAATTCGACGCGCACGTGGCCGAGCCGCTCGAACCCCTGCTGCCCGTGACGACGTTGATGACGCTGAACGCGGGCGCGGAGATGCGCTCAGGGGGCACGCCCTTCTACCGGTACCTGGATGAACGGCGTGGCGCCTCGCGAGCGAAGCAGGTCCAGGAGGGAAGCTACTTCTGTCTGGCCTCCGAGCGCTTCCAGCTCATCGGCGTGGACACGGCATACTTCGAGCCGGGAAGGCACCAGGAGCCCGGGCTCCTCGGCTGGCTGGAGTCGGTATTGGAGGAGGGGCGGAGGCGCGGGGCGACCAACATCCTCCTGAGCCACGATGCCCCCTACCGGTACGGCGCGCCGAGGCCCACCGGGTTGCTCGAGGACTTGCGGGCGCTGGTGGTCGACCGGGCGCTGGTGGACCTGTGGTTCTGGGGTGCCTCGCCCCACGGCGCTTTGTTCGACCGCGGCGCCGCGCTCCCCTTCCTGGGCGGGAGCCTGGGGCACGCGGGCTTGCCGGTGCCGGTGACGGCGCCTGGCCTGAGCTCGCCGGCGCCGGTGCGCTTCCTGGAGTCGCGTTCACGCTTCCCCGAGTGGACGGGCGTGAGGCCGGAGCTGGGCAACAACGGCTACGGCTCGCTGCTGCTGCAGGGTGACGGCACGCTGGGCCTCCAACTGCTGGACTGGCGAGGCAACGTGCGCTGCACGGCCGTGCTGGCGCGAGAGGGTGACGGTCCGCTGACGTACCAGCACCTCCAGGAAGCCGAACCGGAGGCGTGAACGGGCGGCGCGCGGCCGGGTGCCAGGGCCGTGAAGGCGCCTTACTCCCTGGGGATGCCGCGCTCGCGCATGAAGATGTCCAGTGACTTGCGGGCCTTGGCCTGGACCTTCTTCTTCAAGAAGGGCGTCCATCCAAGCACCAGCCCCGCGGGCCCGAGCGCCTGGCGGGACCAGGTCCAGAAGTCGAAGTCGTCGCGGTGCCGGACAATCTTCCCGTCGCGGAACTCGAACTCGGCGTCGATGCGGTTGAGCACCTTCCGGCCGGTGCCGCTGAAGGTGTAGCTCGCATCCCAGTGGGCGCGGCCCTGATGGTCATCGGCCTGGACGTCGCGGAAGGTGAGCTCCAGGTCCTTGCCGCGCTCGCACAGCATGAGCCACATGGCACCGGGCTCCTGGCGGCGGAGTCCGGGGAAGGCGGCATCGGAGAACTCCACCTCCGGGTGGTAGCAGGCGGCCATGGCCTGGGCATCCCGGCGTTGGAACGCCGAGTAGAAGTCGGTGATGAGTTGGGCGTGCGGGTGCATGAGGCAGGTGTAGCAGACCTGGCAGTGCGGCCGCCTCAACTGTCCGGCGGCCACCGCTCGGGAGGGTGGGGTGCCCCCGGGACGCATGGAAGCGGGGGGCTCCCCACGCTACCCCCGGCGCCCGCGCCGCGAGCCATGGCGCTGGGGGAAGGCAATGCGGAGTCCAATGCGTGGCGGTTCGGCGGCAGGGGCGCTGCTGGCCATGGCGGTGGTGGGATGGCCTGGGGACACGATGGCGCAGTTCTTCACGCCTGCGCGGACGTTGACCACGACGGCGGTGGGATTCCAGGTGCCGCAGGTGTGTACGTGGCAAGGGGACGTGCACGTCGTCTGGGTGGATGGCGCACGGGGAGGCGGGGGTGTGCGGTACCAGCGGAGCACGGATGGTGGCACCACCTTTCATCCGGTGCTCGGCCTGGGGCCGGAGCGCGCCAACCCCGGCGCGTCCGCGCGGGGCGTGAAGGTGCTGGCCCAGGGCGAGCACGTCTATGTGACGTGGTTGGACGGCGGGCTGCGCTTTCGTTCGAGCAATGACCGAGGCGGCACCTTTGGCACCATCCTCGAGCTGACCCGGGAGAAGGAGGGCGGACTGCGCCTGGCGGCCACCAGCCGTCAGGTCTACATGGGGTGGTTCCGCTCGAGTGAAGAGGAGCGGGGGAACATCCACTTCATCCGCGGTCCCACGGGAGGCGTCTTCGCGGACATCGAGTCGCTGAATGGCCAGCAGGGCTATGGCGAGGTGGAGCTGGCGGCCCAGGGGGCGCACGTCTACGTGTTGTGGAACGGCGTCGGCAGTGACGAGTCGTCGGGCCTCTACTTCCGGCGCAGCGTTGACGGAGGCCGCACCTTCGAGCCCATCCAGCAGCTCGCGGGCATGGGAGAGGGCTCGCGGGACCACAAACTGGCGGTACAGGGCAATGACGTCTACGCGGTCTGGACCGAATGCGGCAGGGGCCTGGCGTCCTGCGAGGTGCTGCTGCGCCGGAGCGCGAACGCAGGCGCCTCCTTCGGGCCGGTGGTGAACGTCAGCAATGACACGCGGGCCTCATCCAAGCCGCAGGTGGTGCTGCGGGACTCGCGGCTCTTCGTCGCGTGGCAGGACCTTCCACCGGGCGCACTGGGGCCGGATGTCGTCCTGTCGATGAGCGTCGACGGGGGAGCGACCTTCCTGCCGCGCAGGAAGGTGTCGCGGACCCAGGTCCAGTCGCTCTCGCCGCGGATGGTCGGAGCCGGCATGGGCGTCCGCCTGGTGTGGACGGACGGCTTCAATGGCGAGCGGGAGGTCCTCACCCGCGCCACGGTGGGCCTGGGGCTCGCCCTGGGGCCGGTGGAGAACCTGAGCCGGAGCCAGAAGGATTCAGGGGAGGCGTCCGTGGCGGCCTCGCACTGCGGCG